>NZ_LWER01000196.1:0-345 GCF_001634775.1 Sulfitobacter sp. HI0027 | reverse complement strand
AACCGCACAACATCAATGTCGCCAGCCGCCAGAGGTCAAGCGAGCGTGTTTTTCTCGAAGCGCTACGCCAGGAGGTCTACGAGCAATATCGCCCGGCCTTCGGCGAAGTCACAGCCATCCTCCGGGACGGCGGCTTTCGACGTTCCGATCTCAAAGAGGTCGGCATCGAGAACGAGACCAACCGCTTCCTGAACTATGTCCGGCTGACCCACGTCATCGGCGACGAGGCATGGAAGACCGCCCCCCTACGCAGCCCTGCCGAGCGAAGACAAACGATCGAAAGCTACGCTCGCGAGTGGGTAGAGGCTGCGGACAACAAGGTACCGCAAGACTACGTCGCCTGGC
>NZ_LWER01000195.1:0-223 GCF_001634775.1 Sulfitobacter sp. HI0027 | reverse complement strand
ACCCGCGCGTTATCGCCCAGACCATGGCGTTTTTGAAAACCGGCAGTTTTGACCGGTCGATGACCTTTATCGATGGTGTATTGAACGCGATTGGCTGCCCCGAAGGCGGGTGCCTGCNGGGGTTGGGAGGGGACGATGCCAAACCTTGACCTGATGAACGCAGAGGTTCTGCATCCCGAAGGGCTTAGCCGCGCGCCGCTGTCTTTTGCCAAAGGGGTGATTA
>NZ_LWER01000194.1:0-583 GCF_001634775.1 Sulfitobacter sp. HI0027 | reverse complement strand
GCATCGGCAGCGCGATCTGTGCGCCATTGTTGCGGAAGGTGACGGTGGATTGCGAGGCTTCCTGAAACATGCCGTGGCGCCAGTAATAGCGTAGCTCGTCCTGCGCAAAGGTGGTGGCGAAATCCTTGGGCGTGTCGCGCCACGGGCCGCGTTCCAGTGCCAGCACCTCCATCCCGGCGGCAGTCAGCTTCTCGGCGTAGATCGCCCCGGTCCAGCCGAAACCGACCAGAACCACGTCGACCTTTGGAAGCTGTTTCGTCATCGTGTCACCTCGTGTCTTATTCAGAGCTGTTCCAGCCGGGACGGCCCATCAGGCTGACCGGCGGCAGATCAATGCGCGCGCCGTTGTGGCCCACGAAATCGCGGTAATCATAGCGGGTGCCAGGAAAGCCGACGTAGTGCCAAGCCACCATGTCTCGGTTGCCGCCGTAGATTGGATCGGCGAAATAGCCTTCGATGGTGTTTTTTAGGATCAGGTCAAAGAACGCCTTGGCCGAGACTCCGTCGAAGGTGATTTCCTCATCGTCCATCCCCTTGAGGATCTCGTCCTGTTGCGCCGCGCTCAGCGCGGCAAACCCGGAGT
>NZ_LWER01000193.1:0-35404 GCF_001634775.1 Sulfitobacter sp. HI0027 | reverse complement strand
CGCGGACATTGAACTGCATCGACGGGTCAAGGCCAAGGAAATCTTGGAGCAGGCGGTCAGGATGGTAGGCTTTGGGCACCAATGGCAGCACGAAACCGTCGATCCAGCCGACCACGCTCCAGATCAGCCAGATGGTCAGCCCAACGGGCGCAATCACAACCAACCCGGTCAGGAAAGACGCGCGCAGCCTTGCGACAAGGCTGCGCCGGACCTGCGTTGGGTCGGGATCAAAAGGTGTGTTCATCTGCGCCGTTTTCCGAAGAGTTAATCGCAACATAGCTAAGGCGTATGCCCCGGCCCGGCAATGGCTCGACGGTGTTTTTCGCCTTTAACGCGGCAGGTTGACGAGGTTTGCGGCGATCTGGGCCCCCAGCCGGGCATTGTTGCGCACCAATGCGATATTGGCGACCAGCGAGCGGCCCTCGGTCAGTTCAAAGATGCGCTGGAGCAGGAAGGGGGTCACGCCCTTGCCGCTGACACCCTGCGCATCGGCCTCGGATTGGGCCTGCGCGATGATCGGGGCCAGTTCGGCGGCAGGAATTTCCTCATTCGCGGGGATCGGATTGGCCACAAGCTGCCCGCCGGGCAGCCCCATGGCGGCGCGGGTGCGGTGGGCCTTGGCAAGGGCTGCGGCATCGTCAAGACGCAGCGGCGATTGCAGATCGGAGCCTGCGCTCCAGAAGGCGGGGAAGCTGTCTTGACCAACGGTGATGACCGGCACGCCTTGGGTCTCAAGTACTTCCAGCGTTTTCGGGACGTCCAGAATGGCTTTGGCACCCGCGGCGATCACGGTGACGGGGGTCTGCGCCAATTCCATCAGGTCGGCGGAGATGTCAAAGCTGTCTTCCGCGCCTTTGTGCACGCCGCCGATGCCGCCCGTGGCAAAGACTTCGATGCCCGCGAGGTTGGCGGCGATCATGGTGGCGGCGACTGTGGTGGCGCCTGTGCCGCCCGACGCGATGCAGACGGCCATGTCAGCGCGCGAAAGTTTCGCCACATTTTTGGCCTGCGCCAGATCGCTAAGCTGGTCATCGTCCAAGCCAATGTGCAACGCGCCCCGGATCACGGCGATGGTGGCAGGGACAGCCCCGGCATCGCGGATGTCCTGCTCAACCTGCCGCGCCACTTCGAGGTTCTGCGGATAGGGCATGCCATGGGTGATGATGGTGCTTTCCAACGCCACGATCGGTGCGCCGCTTTCGCGGGCCTTGACCACTTCGGCGCTGAAGGTCAGGGGCAGGGCGGAAGGGGCGGTGGTCATATCTTGGTCTCTCCGGAAACGTAAAGGGCGGCAGCGTCAAGTGCGGCCTTGAGGGCGGGTTGCGCGACGGCACCGCCAAGTTCGGCAGCCACATGGGCGGCCATGAATGTGTCGCCTGCGCCCGTCACCCGGGCCACATGGACCGAGGGCGGGGTGAGGGTGATGATATCATCGCCTTGCCCCACGGTGGCGGGGTTGCCGCCGTCTGTCACCACGGCACGGCGCGCGCCACGGGCCAGCAGGGCGCGGGCGGCGGAGGGGGAATCGTCAAAGCTGGCCTGACACAGCAGCCCGGCTTCTTCGAGGTTTACATAAAGCGTGCCGCGCCCCGCTTTAAGGAAAGGCGTCAGCCGCAGTGCCTTGCCGGGAGAGGCGGGGGCCACGCGCAGATCGGCCTTTGCCAACAGCGGGCTTTGCGCCATCCGGGCGAGCAATTCGACGGTGAGGTTGCCATCCAGCGCCACGGCGCCTTCGTAAGGGGCGGGCAGGCTGCCATCCTCCAGCGGGCGCAGAATTTTATCCCCCGCAGCTTCCAGCGAATGGGCATCGGCAATCGCGGCGATAAGCCCGTTAGACCCTTCGACGGCCATATAGCGGTCAGTCGGCAGATCGTCTGAGCGGTAAACGTGATCGGTGATCAGACCGCGCAGAGCGCAGGCGGCGATCAACTCGTCCCCCTCCGCGTCGCGGCCCACGGCGGAAAGCAGCGCGGGCGTCAACCCAAAGCGCGCCAGCGCCATGCCGATGTTCAGCGCCACGCCGCCCGGCAAGCGGGTGATGCGCCCCGGCATGTCAGAGCCTTGGCGCATCGCGTTTTCAGAGCGGCCGATCACGTCCCAAAGGACGGAGCCAATGCACAGGATGTCAGCTGTCTTTGTCATGCGGCGCTTCTAGCCGCCAAATCTGCCCACGTGCAAGCGGCGTTATTGTGGCACCGCAAATGTTAGCGCCGCCCAAAGCGTTTCCCAGACCGGCTGGTCGGGATCGTATCCGGCACCTGTCTGTGCCGCTGCTGCCGGGCGCAGCACCACGGCGTCAAAGAGGTATTCGTGGCCTTCGGTGACTGGAATAACCGCTTCGCCCGCCGCGTCGGTGCGGTGGAGCGAGATGGTCACGCTGTCATCCGGCGCGCGGTCGAATACCTCAACCTGGGCATCGGCGCGAGGTTCATCCTGATAGAAAAGAGCGACCTTCATCTGACCCTCGAAATCCGCGTCATAGGGATTCGTCAGGGCGACAAATTCGGTGGTCATGCCGGTGGGGGCGTCGTCTCCAACGCCTGTACCTGTGGCGATCAGGGTTTTGACGTGGCGTGTATAGCTCTCCACGACTTTTTCCTGCGACCAGCCGTTGGCGCTGTGATCAGCTTCGGCTTTGGGGAAATCTTTGTGTTCCGCGAAGGAAAGGAACTTCTCCCATTCCTCATAGATCACCTTTGAGGGCGTGGTTTCGGCCAGTACAACGACCAGACCATCCCGGCCCGGTGCGGGGACCTGCAGCGCCGGGTTGTCGCCCGCGCGGGGAGAGAGATTATAGGCCTGTCCCTCTACCACGATCTCAAAACGATTGAGCCGGTTGGGGAGATAGGGAAAGGTCGATCCGACAAACTCTTCGCCATTGCGAAAATGGGCTGCGATCTTTTCACCGCTTTCCACTTGATAGTTCAGCGGCGACAGCCAGTATTCATGGGCAACGGCAGGTAATGCCGGTAAGATACTGAAAATAATAGCGGACAACTGGGACAGTTTCATGAAGCGAACTTTCATTTTGTTAAGAACCAAGCTGGCATTGCTTGGGTTAATGTCAAGCGCGATGGTATTTTCCATAGGCGCTGCGGTACAGGCGCATGAGGTCAAACCGACAATCGCGGACCTGACCGTCGCCGAAGGGCGCGCGGTGCTGGCGCTTGAGATTAACCTCGAAGCCCTGCTGGCGGGGATCGACCTCGACACTGTCGAAGACACCGACAATTCCGAGAATGCAGGCGATTACGATGCGCTGCGCAGCCTGCCCGCCGCGCGTATCGCGGCCCGTGCGCCCGAGCTTTTGCCGAACTGGAACAGCCTGCCATTGCTCAGCGTGAATGGCGCGGCCGTGCCTTTGGAAAGTGTGATGATCGAGGTGCCCGAGGGGATCGACGCCGAACTGCCGCGCGACAGTCTTTGGCGGCTGGAGGCGGCAGTGCCTGCAGGGGCCGAGCAGGTGCAGGTGACCTGGCCTGATGGCGCGGGCGCATTGGTGCTGCGCCAGCAGGGGGTGGAAGACCCCTATACCGGCTATCTGGCGGGCGGCGAGAAAAGCCCCGAGATCGCGCTCTCGGGCGGCGATGCGCAAAGCGGTTGGCAAGCCTTCGTCAGCTATATCCCGGTCGGTTTCGACCACATTCTGCCCAAAGGGTTGGATCATATCCTTTTCATTCTGGGCCTGTTCTTCCTGTCGACCCGTCTGCGCCCTTTGATCTGGCAGGTTACCGCCTTCACGCTGGCCCACACGGTCACACTTGCGCTTGGTGCTCTGGGCTGGGTCAATGTGCCCGGTGCCATCGTCGAGCCGCTGATCGCCGCGTCGATCACCTATGTCGCGGTCGAGAATATCTTTCATTCGGCGCTGAACCGTTGGCGGCCCTTGGTGATCTTTGGTTTCGGCCTGCTGCACGGGCTCGGCTTTGCCTCGGTGCTGGGGGACTTTGGCCTGCCAGCAGGGCAATTCGTCCCGGCGCTTATTGGCTTTAATATCGGGGTGGAACTGGGCCAGCTTGCGGTGATCGCCATCGCCTTCGTGCTGGTCGGCTGGGCGATGAAGCGCGATTGGTATCGCCGGGCCATCGCGGTGCCCGCCTCCTGCGTCATCGCGGCGGTCGGGGCCTATTGGTTCATCGAACGGGTATTTCTGTAAGCGCGCGGGCAGCCCTTAACCGGGCTGCCCCAAGGGCCGCTTAGCCCTGCATGGCGGCGATCAGGGTGGCGAGTTCGGCCACCGGATCGTCCTTGTCCCAAATCTCGGTCCCGATGCCGAAAAAGTCGGTCCGGGGGGCAAGGGCGCGGATCATATTGATGTCCAGCGCGCCCTCGGCGACGACGGGCACTTCGATCACTTCGGACCACCATTGAAACAATTCGGCTTCGGCAAAGCTTCCGTCGCCAAGCGTGCTGGCTTGGGTGGGGCCAAAGCTGACGTAATCGGCCCCGGCTTCGCCAGCGGCCATCCCTTCGTGCCGCGATGTGCCGCAGAAAGAACCGACGATCGCATCTTCGCCCAGTTCTTTGCGGGCATGGCGCACGGTGCGCGCGGCATCGCTCAGGTGTACCCCGTCAAGGCCGAGCTTTTCGACCATCAGCAGGTGATCCGAGATCACCAAGGCCACATCGCGCGCATGGGTCACCTCGCGCAGCGCGTCACCGGCGCGCGACAGACGGTCTTCGTCGCGGGTTGAGAGGGCCATCCGCACACAGGCGACCGGATGCGCGTCCAGCACGGCGGCCAGTTGCGCGGGGAATTGGCTCAGCTCAACTTCGGGTGGGGTGATAAGGTAAATCTGCGGCTGTTCTGGCGCGTCCATGGTCCTATCCTTAATCGGGTCCGGGGCCTTAATCGGGTCTGGGGCCCTGCTCGGGTCTGGAGGTCTGACTAGCGCAAGGCGCTGCAAAAGAAAACGGATATGCGTCTGTGGCGCGGGCTTTCTTGCGGTGGTGCGGCGCAGGGGCTATGAGGCGCGCATGACCCAGACAACATCCTCCTCCGTCCAGCCTGCGCCGATCCCGGCCATCGTGCTTGTCCGCCCACAGATGGGCGAGAACATCGGCGCCGCGGCGCGCGCGATGTGGAACTTTGGCCTAGATCACATGCGCGTCGTGGCCCCGCGCGACGGTTGGCCTAGCCAATCTGCCGTGGCCATGGCCTCGGGCGCAGGGCGGCTGTTGGATGAGGCGCAGCATTGCGACGATCTGCCGGGCGCGCTTAGCGATTGCAATTTCACCTTTGCCACCACCGCGCGCGGCCGCGACCTGACCAAGCCGGTCTACAGCCCCGAAGCGGCGATGCGGCTGGCCGCGGAAAAGATCGCGGCGGGCCAACGGGTTGCGGTGCTTTTCGGGCCAGAGCGGGCCGGGCTTGAGAACGAGGATATCGCGCAGGCAAACGCCATCGTCTCGGTCCCGGTGAACCCGAAATTCGCCTCGCTCAACCTCGCGCAATGTGTGCTTTTGATGTCCTATGAATGGATGCGCGCACAGGGTGAAGTGACGCATGAGGTGACCGAGATGGCGGGCACCGACTGGGCCAAAGGAGCCGAGGTCGACCATCTGGCGCGGCATTACGAGGAACGGTTGGAAGAGGCGGGTTTCTTCTACCCCGAGCACAAAACGGCGTCGATGAAGCTGAACCTGCGCAACATGTGGTCGCGGATGCCGCTGACTCGAGCGGATGTTCAGATGCTGCATGGGATCCTGCGGCAAATGGTCCGCTGGAAGAACAAGGGCTGAGGGCCAGCGGCTGCCCGTGGGGTGGCGATGCATTGGGTGGTTCATGCCACTTTATCGTGCAGCGTCAACGCTTTGTCGCGAAGGCGCACCCAGCCTCACCAAATCGCCTCCCCGTGGGGCGGGCAGGCGATGGCCCGGCGCCTGCGGCTTGGCTCCGGGCTGGGCTGCCTCTGCACCGTTTCGAACATAACTCACCCCGCTAGACCTTTCCCCGCCCATGGCATACCACTGCATCCAAACGGAAAATGAGGCGCGCCATGGCGGAAAAACGCAAACTTTTCGAAGAGGTCGGCACCGACCAACCCAGCCGTGCCCCGGTGCAAACCGGCGGCATCGACAAGGGCCGTGGCGGCGCACGCGGCCCGATCCGGATTTGGCTGATGATCCTCTTCGCGCTGGTCTTTGTCATGATCGCCGTGGGCGGGCTGACGCGGCTGACCGACTCTGGGCTCAGCATCACCGAATGGCGCCCCGTAACCGGTGCCCTGCCACCGATGACTGAGGCCGACTGGCAGTCTGAGTTCGATAAATACAAGCAGATCGACGAGTTTCAGGTCCAGAACTCTTGGATGGAACTCTCTGATTTCAAAAGTATTTACTGGTGGGAGTGGGGGCATCGGCAACTTGGCCGGGTGATTGGCCTCGTCTGGGTTTTGGGCTTTCTCTACTTCCTGCTTCGGCGTCAAATTCCGGTGGGCTGGAACAAGCGCCTGCTTTTCATCGGTGCATTGGGCGGCGCGCAGGGGGCGATTGGCTGGTGGATGGTCGCTTCGGGGGTGACCAGCGGGCAGGGGGTGACGGATGTGGCCTCTTACCGTTTGGCGACCCATCTCGGCCTCGCCTTTGTCATCCTTGGATTTATCACATGGTATGTGCTGTTGCTGGGCCGCAGCGAACGCGACCTGATTCAGGCCCGCCGCGCCAAGGAGGCCAAGCAGTTCGGCATGGCCACGGGGTTGTTGCATTTTGCAGCGTTGCAAATCCTGCTGGGCGCGCTGGTGGCTGGGATTGACGCAGGCCGCTACTTCGTCGACTGGCCGCTGATGCAGGGGCAGTTCTTCCCGCCAGAGGCTTTCGATATCACGCCCACATGGCGCAACTTCTTTGAAAATCCCGGGCTGGTGCAATTCATGCACCGGATGGCGGGCTATCTGCTCTTTGCATTCGGCGTGGTCGTCTGGCTGCGCGGTCGCCGTTCGGCCCATGCGCGGTCGCGCTTTGCGTTTAATGCGGTGATGGCGGCGCTGGCCTTGCAGGTGGTTCTGGGCATCACCACGGTGCTTTATGCCGCTCCGGTGCATCTGGCGCTGGCGCATCAGGCGTTGGCCGTTCTGCTCTGGGTGTTGATCCTGCGGGCGCGTTTCCTTGCGGCCTATCCCGTCGCCACATCGCTGAGAGGCTGAGACATGACTGCATATGACGAATTGATGGCCTTTCAGCGCGAGACCGAAGCGTTGGCGCAGGTCGCGGGGCGGCTCGGCTGGGACCAAGAAACGGTCATGCCCCGCGGCGCCGCGCCCCAGCGGGGCGAGGAGATGGCGGCGATGGAAAGCGTGCTGCACGCCCGCCGCATCGACCCGCGTATCGCCGATTGGCTGGGCCGTATTGAAACGGCGGGTCTGGACGCGGTGGGGCAGGCCAATCTGCGCCACATCAAACGCGATTTTGACCGTGCGACCCGTGTCCCCGCCGATCTGGCGGCGCGGATCGCCCGTGTCACCTCCGCCGCCCAAGGCACATGGGCCGAGGCCCGTGCCGCCGACGATTTCGCGGCCTTCGCTCCTACCTTGAAAGAAGTGATCGCCCTCAAACGGGAAGAGGGGGCTGCGCTGGCCGAGGGGCGCGATATCGGTATCTACGACGCGATGCTAGAAGACTATGAGCCCGGCACCACAGCGGCGGACCTCGAAGCCATGTTCGGCGCGCTGCGCCCAAAGTTGGCCGAACTGCGCGCCGCCGTGCGGGAGGCCGAAGCGCCACCGGTGCTGGAAGGGGTTTTCGACGAAGCGGCGCAGATGACCCTGACCGCCAAACTGGCGCGGCGCTTTGGCTATGATCTGGCCACCGGGCGGATCGACAAGGCGGTGCATCCTTTCTCATCGGGCTCGGGTTTGGACGTCCGGATCACCACAAGGACTAATGCGCTTGACCCGTTCAACTGCTTTTATTCGACAGTGCATGAGGTTGGCCACGCCGCCTATGAACAGGGAATCGACAGCGCCTACCTGCTGACCCCGCTGGGGCGCGGGGTGTCGATGGGGGTGCATGAAAGCCAGAGCCGAATCTATGAGAATCAAATTGGCCGCAGCCGCGCCTTCACCGGATGGCTCTACGGCGAGATGACGGCTGTCTACGGCGACTTTGGCGTGCCGGATTCCGAGACATTTTACAGAATCGTCAACCGCGTGTCGGATGGCTTCATCCGAACCGAGGCTGACGAGCTGCAATATAACCTTCATGTCCTGCTGCGGTTCGACCTTGAACGTGCGCTGATGTCGGGCGATCTGCAGGTCGACGGGTTGGAAGCCGGATGGAACGATCGGTTCGAGGCCGATTTCGGCTACGCGGTTGACCGTCCCTCAAACGGGGTCTTGCAGGATGTCCATTGGTCCGTCGGACTATTGGGGTATTTCCCAACCTACAGCCTCGGCAATGTCTATGCGGGATGCCTTCATGAGGCACTGCGGAAAGCGGTACCTGATCTTGATGACGCCTTGGCAAGAGGAGATACAAGCACGGCCACCGCATGGCTGCGCGAGAACGTGCAGCAGCACGGCGGGCTCTACGAGCCGCGAGAGGTGATCGCGCGGGCTTGCGGAAAGCCGCCGACGGAGGCGCCTTTGCTGACTTATCTGGAGAATAAGTTCAAAGATTTGTACAATATTTAAGGATGCAAGACCGGGAACAATCGAGCGTTGACGGGGTTGCTTAAACAGCGGGCACTGCTTTGGTTCTTAACTATGCCTTAACATTTCGCCTTTGCGCTGCTCTCGTTTATATGCGATGGTGCAGTGAGTTTAAAATTTGACGAGATACAGGAGTACCTAGACGTGAAAATTCTTGCAACGGTGGCGGCGACTATCGCTCTTTCGGGTGCTGCATTCGCCCAAACGACAACACAGGCAGCTGTTCTTGGCGCATCGGACGATAGCGTCTATTCGCTTCAGGTTCAGGGCGCTAACGGCATCATCTACAACTGTAAGCCGAATCCAGTGACGGTTGACGGCAATACTGCACGTGTTTGCGTTCGTGCTGATGGCGCTGGTCTCTTCGAAGCGGGCGCTGGCCTGGGTGGTGGCGCTGCTGCAGCCGGTGCGGCTCTGGTCCTGATTGCCATTGCGTCGGGCTCGTCTTCTTCGACTACAACAACGACTACCAACTAAGCCTTAACGAAAGCTTAAGTTGGAAAAACCCCCGCGCTGATAGCGCGGGGGTTTTTTTATTGCTGGATAGTCTGTCGAAAAAAACGCCCCCCACGTTTTCGCGCAGGGGGCGGAGCGGCTGCCGATTATTCGGCGGCGCTGCTTCCTTCTTCGCCTTCATCTTCTTCGTTGCCCTGATCGGCGATCCAAGCGACGCTGACGACTTCCTCGTTCTTGCCGGTGCTGAACACCTTCACGCCGCCTGCGCTGCGCGAGCGGAAGGAAATCCCCTCAACCGGGACGCGGATCGACTGGCCTTTGGAGGTTGCAAGCATCACCTGATCGGACATTTCCACCGGGAAACAGGCGACGATAGGGCCATGGGCCATTGCCTTGGTCCAAGCGGTCACACCCATGCCGCCGCGGCCGCGGACCGGGTAATCATGGGCCGAGGAAACCTTGCCCGCGCCCTTTGCGGTGATCGTCAGGATCAGATCTTCGGCTGCCGACATTTCCGCATAGCGTTCGGTGCTGAGCTGCCCGGCTTGAACCTGCTCTTCCTCGTCGTCGCTGCTTTCGTCATCGGTCAGCCCGGCCATCAGGCGGCGCTGTTTGAGATAGGCGACACGTTCTTCCGAGCTTGCCTCGAAATGCCGGATCACGGACATGGAGACGAGGTTGTCATCTTCGCCCAAACGGATGCCGCGCACACCGACGGAGTTGCGCGAGTTGAAGACCCGCACGTCGGTCGCCGGGAAGCGGATTGCCCGGCCTGCGTCGGTGACCAGCATCACGTCATCGTCGTTCGAGGCGATGCGCGCGTTGATCAGCGTGGTGCCCTCGTGTTCGCCTTCGAACTTCATCGCGATCTTGCCGTTGGACTTCACATTGGTGAAATCCGACAGCTTGTTGCGCCGCACGGTCCCGGCGGAGGTGGCAAAGATTACCTGTAGGTCGTCCCAATCCTTTTCATCCCGGTCCACGGGCATAATCGCGGCGATGGAAACCCCGGTGGGTATGGGCAGAATGTTCACGATGGCCTTGCCCTTGGCAGTGCGGGCCCCCTGCGGCAGCCGCCATGTCTTCAGCTTGTAGACCATGCCATCGGTGGTGAAGAACAAAAGCTGCGTATGGGTATTGGCAACGAAGAGGTTGGTGACAACATCCTCTTCCTTGGTCTGCATGCCCGAAACACCCTTGCCGCCCCGGCGCTGCGCGCGGAAGTCGGCCAGCGGCGTGCGTTTGATGTAGCCGCCGGAAGTCACGGTCACGACCATGTCCTCGCGCGCAATGAGGTCTTCGTCGTCCATGTCGCCCGACCAGTCGACGATCTCTGTCCGGCGCGGCACGGCGAATTGCTCGCGCACCTCGCGCAGCTCGTCCGAGATGATGCCGAGGATGCGCTCACGGGAGCCGAGAATTTCGAGGTATTCCTTGATCTTACCGGCCAACTCTTCCAGCTCGTCGGTGACTTCCTTGACGCCGATCTGGGTCAGGCGCTGCAGACGCAGTTCAAGAATCGCGCGGGCCTGCGCCTCGGAAAGGTTATAGGTGCCATCGTCATTCGCGGTATGGGTCGGATCGTCGATCAAGGCAATATAGGGCAAGATGTCTTCGGCGGGCCAGCGGCGGGTCATCAGCTTTTCGCGTGCCTCGGCCGCGTCGGCAGAGGCGCGGATGGTGGCGACAACCTCGTCGATGTTGGTGACGGCCACGGCCAAACCACAAAGGATGTGGCTACGTTCGCGTGCCTTGCGCAGCAGATAGGCGGTGCGGCGGGCGACAACTTCTTCGCGGAAGTCGATGAAGTAGCTGAGGAACTTGCGCAGCGTCAGCTGTTCGGGGCGGCCCCCGTTCAGGGCCAGCATGTTGCAGCCGAAATAGGTCTGCATCGGCGTGAAACGGTAAAGCTGGTTCATTACCACTTCGGCAGTCGCGTCGCGTTTCAATTCGACCACCACGCGCACGCCGTTGCGGTCGCTTTCGTCTTGAACGTGGGAAATGCCCTCGATTTTCTTGTCACGGACCTGTTCGGCGATCTTTTCGATCATCGAGGCCTTGTTGACCTGATAGGGGATCTCGTCGATGACGATGGCCCAGCGGTCTTTGCGGATTTCTTCGACCCGCGTTTTGGCGCGGATCACCACGCTGCCACGCCCCTCAAGGTAGGCTTTGCGCGCGCCGGAACGCCCCAGCATAATGCCGCCTGTCGGGAAATCGGGGCCGGGGACGTAGTCGATCAACTGTTCAGAGGTGAGGTCCGGGTCGTCAATCAGCGCGAGGCAGGCGTCGATCACCTCACCAAGGTTGTGCGGCGGGATGTTGGTTGCCATGCCGACGGCGATACCGCCCGCGCCATTGACCAGCATGTTGGGAAAGCGCGCGGGCAGGACAGTCGGTTCCTGCTGCTTGCCATCATAGTTGTCTTGGAAATCAACGGTTTCCTTGTCGATGTCCGCCAATAGATAGGCGGCCGGCTTGTCCATGCGCACCTCGGTGTAACGCATCGCTGCCGGGTTATCCCCGTCCATCGAGCCGAAGTTGCCCTGACCGTCCAAGAGCGGCAGCGACATGGAGAAATCCTGCGCCATCCGAACCAGCGCGTCATAAATCGCACTATCGCCATGCGGGTGGTACTGGCCCATGACATCGCCCACCGGGCGGGCAGATTTGCGGTAGGCTTTCTCATGCGTGTTGCCGGTCTCATGCATCGCATAAAGGATGCGGCGGTGCACCGGTTTCAGGCCATCGCGGAGATCGGGAATCGCGCGGCTGACGATCACGCTCATCGCGTAGTCCAGATAGGACGTGCGCATCTCGTGTTCGATGGTCACCGACGGCCCGTGAAAGATGGGCTTTTCGTCTGCGTTTTCAGGGGTATCCGGCGTATCGGTCACGTATTTTGCCCACCATTTTTATGGTTCTATATCTTGGGGTTTTCTATAGCAGACGGGGCATATCAGGTGCAATGGCTGTGGCCGAAACGCACTGGCAGCACTCTAGCTCAAGTGCCAACATGCTGTTTTCATTGAAAAGTAATTCTCACCGCGCAAACTTGTCATACAGAGGCAGCAAAGGAGGCGCAACATGCCCCGCAGTGAAACCGAAATGATGCTGAAAGGTTACGGGCTGACCACGGCAGAGTTCTTTTATCATATGCCCGACTATAGTCATGTGCTGAACAGCTATATCTGGCAGGACTACGATATCGCGCCAGACCATCCGCGCCTATTCGAATTCGTCGAATTCTGGCGCGCGGAACTGGATGGGCCGCTGCATTCGGTCCGTTTCACGCATCGGAAACTAATCGGTCCCGGTGAGTGGCAGAACCAAGTGGGCGAGTTCACGCTACATTAAGCCAAAAGGCAGCCATCCAAAGGGCAGGGGCGTCAGGCCGAACAGCTCGCCCCGCCCAAGACACAGAACTTTGCACAGTGCGGGTGGTTCAATGCCACATCACGCTCCGCCTCGGCCAAGGTCGTGCCAAGCTCGAACTCCGGGTCGTAGGGCAGCAGGGTGCAGGCCAGCACGGCAGGCTTCTCAGCACCATTGCGTTTTACCACCATACGAGAGGAAGAGCACATCACCGCATTTGGCGAAATATCCAAAATGCCCCAGCAGGCGGTTGTGATCTCTGGAACTTCAACGGCTTCGTCCATCTCAGGGAAAAGCACGGTCATGCCGGGATCCTGCGCGTCGATGTCAAAGCCGTGCTCGGCGTAAAAGGCGGCATAGCCCGCGCGGCTGTCGGCATCGCTATCGGCAAAGATCGAGCGCCCCGCCACGGCCATGCGGAACCCATTGTCGCGCAGCCATTCCATGCCGAGCAGCGTCTTGTCAAAAGCGCCTTCACCGCGCTCTGCGTCATGCAGATCGCGGCGGTAGTGATCGACGGAGATACGAAAGGTCATCTTGCCGGGATAGGCATCGCGCAGCCGCAACAGACCGTTTTGCACCGATTTGCGCATCATCGGGCGCATGGCGTTAGTAAGGATCAACACCTCATAGCCGCGCGCCAGTGAGGCTTCGGTGATCTCGATCATCTGCGGGTTCATGAAGGGCTCGCCCCCGGTAAAGGCGATTTCGCGCACCGGCCAGTCGCGCTCGACAATCTGGTCGAGATAGTCGCGTACCTCTTCGGCGGTGATATAGACCAGCGCGTCATTCTTGGGGCTGGAGGCGATGTAGCAGTTCACACATTCGATATTGCACAGGGTGCCCGTGTTGAACCAAAGCGTTTCCGCCCCGCGCAGAGCGACGGTGGCGCGCGGTTCCCCCTTGGCGGTCACCGCCGGGTTCAGGAACTTGCCCTCGTTTGCTTGCGCAGTATCTTTCATGATTGGTCCTTGCGTGATCCCGTGTGTTCCTATCCAGTTGTGGTAAGCTATTGCGACCCTGCCTAAAAGTCCAAGCTGCGGGGCGCACAGTCTTGTGAACTGGGTAAAAATAAGTATGTTTGCGCTAACTCTGCTATCTCGCACAGACAAGGATTGATCAATGGTTTCGCGTGTTATCCCTGTCGACCCTTTCGATCTGGTCATCTTTGGCGGCACCGGAGATCTGGCCCGGCGCAAGATTTTGCCCGGTCTATACCGCCGTTATTGTGCGGGCCAAATGCCCGAAGAAGCGCGGATCATCGGCGCCGCGCGGACCGAGATGGACGCCGCAGGCTACCGCGAGATGGTGGCCGAAGCGATCGAAGAGTTCGGCGGCAAGGACGCCTGCGATAACCTCGATGCCTTTCTGGCCAAGCTCGACTATGTCGCCATTGACGCACGCGGAGAGACCGGCTGGGCCGAGCTGCAAGACCTGATGTCCGGCAAGGACCGGATCGAGGTCTATTACTTCTCCGTCGCGCCGGGGCTTTTCGGCGATCTGGCTGAACGCTTGCAGCAATGGGGCATGGCGGGCGCGGAATGCCGGATCGTCGTCGAAAAACCCTTTGGCCGCGATCTGGAGAGTGCGCGCGCGCTCAACGCGACATTGGCCACCTATTTTAAAGAGCAGCAGATCTACCGGATCGATCACTATCTCGGCAAAGAGACGGTGCAAAACCTCATGGCCGTGCGTTTCGGCAATATGCTGTTCGAGCCTCTGTGGAACCGCCAATATGTCGACCACATCCAAATCACCGTGGCCGAGACTGTTGGCGTCGGCGGGCGTGGGGAATACTACGACAAATCCGGTGCGATGCGGGACATGGTGCAAAACCACCTGATGCAGCTTTTGTGCCTGATCGCGATGGAGCCGCCCGCGCGTTTCGACCCCGATGCGGTGCGCGACGAAAAGCTGAAAGTGATCCGCGCGATCGACCCGGTGTTGCCGCATCATCTGGTTCGCGGTCAGTACGAGGCCGAAGAGGGCAATGAAGAAGAGGCGCCAAGCTACCGCGACGCCGTCGACAACCCGCGCTCGCGGACCGAGAGTTTTGTGGCGCTCAAGGCCCATATCAGCAATTGGCGCTGGCATGGCACGCCGTTTTATCTGCGCACCGGCAAACGCATGGTGGCGCGATCCAGCGAAATCACTGTGGTTTTCAAGGACACGCCCCATTCGATCTTTGCCGAAGACGCAGGCCGCCACCGCAATGTGCTGTCGATCCGCCTGCAACCGAACGAAGGCATCACCCTTGGCGTGACGATCAAGGAACCGGGCCCGGGGGGCATGCGTCTGGTCGATGTGCCGCTCGACATGACCTTTGCCGAGGCGCTCGGCCCCGATGGGGGCGATCAGGTCGATGCCTATGAGCGGCTTATCATGGACGTGATCCGGGGCAACCAGACATTGTTCATGCGCGACGACGAGGTCGAGGCCGCCTGGGCCTGGACCGATCCGATCATCCAAGGCTGGGAGGCCCGTCACGACGTGCCCAAACCCTATGACAGCGGCTCTGCCGGGCCGACGGATGCGACAGAAATGATGCGGCGCGATGGCCGTGAATGGCGAAAGGTATCCCCATGAACATCATCGAATATGCGGACCGCGAAATGCTGGTGATGAATGTCGCCAACAAACTGGCGGGCAAGCTGAAATCGGCGCTTTCGGGCAATGACCGCGTGTCTTTCGCGGTGCCGGGCGGCTCTACCCCCGGGCCGATCTTTGAAATGCTCAGTGCCACCGATCTGGATTGGGACCGGGTCGATGTGATGCTGACCGATGAACGCTGGGTCGATGAGCATGATCCGCTGTCGAACGCGCGTTTGGTGCGCGAGCATCTGTTGAACGACCGCGCCGCCGCGGCACGGTTCATCCCCTTTTTCCGTGCTGGTCTGTCGCCGGGCGAAGGGGCAGAGGCCGTGGCCCCCAGTCTGGCCAGCCATATGCCGATCTCTGTCCTGCTGCTTGGCATGGGCGATGACATGCATACGGCATCGCTTTTCCCCGGCGACCCCGGCCTGCCTGACGCCTTGGCCGCTGATGCGCCACTGCTGTGCCCGGTCTACCCCGAGGGGCAGCCCACCGCGCGGGTCACGCTTCCTGCGCATGTCTTGGATGGGGCGCTGAACAAACATCTCGTGATTTTCGGGGAAGAGAAACGCGCCGCCCTTGAGCGCGCGCAGGGGCTTTCCCCCGATGAGGCGCCGATCGCAGCGGTGCTGGATGAAACTGAAGTTTACTGGGCGGCATGATGAGCATTTGGCAAGACCTTCAAGAGCGGCAAAACGCCGTGGCGGACCGCAAGATAACCGCGCTGTTCGATGACCCGAACCGCGCCGAGGATTTCTCGCTCCGCACGCAGCACATGCTGTTTGACTACGCAAAGACCAATATTGACGCTGGTGCCCGCGCGGCGCTGTTGCAGCTGGTAGAAAACGCCAAGGTCACTGAGCGTCGCGATGCGATGTTCGCGGGCGCGCCGATCAATGAAACCGAAGGCCGCGCAGTATTGCACACGGCTCTGCGCAACCTTGATGGCGGGCCGGTCGAGGTGGCGGGCGAAGATGTCATGCCGCAGGTCCGCGACACGCTGGCGCGGATGCGCAGCTTTGCCGATCAGGTGCGCGGCGGCGACATCACGGATGTGGTCAATATCGGGATCGGCGGCTCGGACCTTGGCCCCGCCATGGCAACCCGCGCACTGACGCCCTATCACGATGGGCCGCGCTGCCATTTCGTCTCCAACGTCGATGGCGCGCATATTGCCGATACGCTGCGGGGGCTGGATGCCAAGACGACTTTGGTGATCGTCGCCTCCAAGACCTTTACCACCATTGAGACCATGACCAACGCGCGCACCGCGCGGGCGTGGATGCAGGACCATGGCGGTGACCCGGCTGCGCAATTCGCAGCCCTCAGCACCGCTGATGACAAGACCGCCGAGTTTGGGATCGACCCCGCGCAGGTCTTCGGCTTTGAGGATTGGGTCGGGGGGCGTTATTCCGTCTGGGGGCCCATTGGCCTTTCGCTGATGATCGCCATTGGCCCCAAGGCCTTTGACAGCTTTCTGCGCGGCGCGCAGGAGATGGACCGCCATTTCTGCGGTGCCGAACCGGCTGAGAATATGCCGATCCTTCTGGCGCTGGTGGGCATCTGGCACAACCAAATCTGCGGCCATGCCACCCGCGCGGTGCTGCCCTATGATCAACGGCTTGAGATGCTGCCCGACTACCTGCAACAGCTTGAGATGGAATCGAATGGCAAGGGCGTGCAGATGGATGGGTCTGACAGCCCGCGTCACACCGGCCCAGTGGTCTGGGGGGCGGCAGGTACCAATGGGCAGCATGCTTTCTATCAGTTGATCCACCAAGGCACCCGTGTGATTCCTTGCGAGTTTCTGGTCGCGGCCAAAGGGCATGAGCCTGACTTGCAGCATCACCACGACCTGCTGATCGCCAATTGCCTCGCCCAATCCGAAGCGCTGATGCGCGGGCGGTCATTGGAAGAAGCGCGGGCCATCATGCGCGACGCGGGGCTTGCGGGCGATGAGCTTGAGCGGCAAGCGCGCCACCGTGTTTTCCCCGGCAACCGGCCCTCAACCACGCTGGCCTATGAAACGCTCGATCCCTTCACGCTGGGCCGGATCATCGCGCTTTATGAGCATCGCGTCTTTGTCGAGGGGGTGATCCTCGGCATTAACTCGTTCGATCAATGGGGCGTGGAACTGGGCAAGGAATTGGCCAAGTCGCTCCAGCCGCTGGTCGAAGGAGAGGTCTCCGCCGAGGGTAAGGATGGCTCCACCGCCGGGTTGATCGGCTATATCCACCAACATCGCGGCTAGCGCTGCATCCCAAGTTGATTGAAAAACCGCGCAGGCAAACCCCGCCTGCGCGCTCTATTTTGCTGTCTATCGTTGCCGATTTCGACTTGCCGGAGGGGAAGGCTTGCAACTGCCCCGACCTTTGGACAGTCTCAAAGCAAATGATTGGAGGATCCCCATTATGCTTGGCCAAATGATGTCGCAGCCGCTGCTGATCTCAAGCCTGATTTCCCATGCCGAACGCTATCACCCCGAGGGGGAGATTATCTCGGTTTCGACCACGGGCGGGGTTAAGGAAACCAACTGGGGTAAGGTGGCCGAGAACGCGCGGCGCTTGGGCTCGGCCCTGACCGATTTGGGGCTGTCACCGCAGGCCCGCTGCGGGACCATCGCGTGGAACAACCGCCGGCATTTGGAGATCTACTTTGGCACCTCCGGCGCGGGCTTTGTCTGCCATACGATCAACCCCCGTCTCTTTGCCGATCAACTGATTTATATCCTCAATCACGCGGCGGATGAGGTGCTGTTCATCGACAAGACCTTCGTGCCTCTGGTCGCCGCAATCCGCGACAAGCTGGAGCATCTCAAGCACCTCGTGTTGATGTCCGGCCCTGATGCCGAGGCCGCCGAGGCGCTGCCGGAGCTGATCTTCTACGACGAGTTGGTGGCCTCAGGGGACGCGGATTTCGACTGGCCCGATCTGGATGAGAATACGGCGTCGAGCCTGTGCTACACCTCTGGCACGACGGGCAATCCCAAGGGCGTGCTCTATTCCCACCGCTCGACCGTGCTGCATTCATTTGGCATCAACATGGCCGACAGCATTGCGATCTCTGCGCGGGACATCGTGATGGCCGTGGTGCCGATGTTCCACGTCAATGCTTGGGGCTGCCCCTATGCCAGCGCCATGACCGGCGCGCGGATGGTGCTGCCGGGGCCGAACCTTGATGGGGCGTCGCTGGTGGGCTTGATCGACAATTACCGCGTCTCTCTGGCGCTCGGCGTGCCGACGATCTGGCAGGGGCTCTTGGCGGCGGCCAAGAAGTCGGGCAGCGAACTTACAAGCCTTGAGCGCACCGTGGTCGGCGGCTCGGCCTGTCCTCCGTCGATGATCAAGACCTTCCGCGAAGACTATGGCGTCGAGACGATCCACGCTTGGGGCATGACCGAGATGTCGCCCGTGGGCAGCGTCAACAAACCCTTGGCAAAACATGGTGAATTGCCCGAAGACGCCCAGCACAAGCTACGCGAGAACCAAGGCCGCCCGGTCTTTGGTGTTGAGCTTGAGATTTGGGACGACGAAGGCAAGCCGCTGCCCCATGACGGCGAAACCCAAGGGGCGCTGGTCACGCGCGGGCATTGGATTTTGGACGCCTATTATCAATCCGACCGCGACAGCACCCTGCGCGATGGCTGGTTCGACACTGGAGATATCGCGACAATGGACAAGGACGGCTATATCACCATCCGTGACCGTGCCAAGGATATCATCAAATCGGGCGGCGAATGGATCAGCTCGGTCGAGCTAGAGAATATCGCCATCGCCCATCCTGATCTGGCCGATGCCGCCGTGATCGGTGCGACCCATCCCAAATGGGACGAGCGCCCGGTTCTGGTCGCGGTAAAGGCCGAAGGGGCCGATCCGTCAGAAGCGGATATCCTAAAGGTCTTTGAAGACCAGATCGCCAAATGGCAGGTGCCGGATCGCGTGGTCTTTGCTGAGGCCCTGCCGCGCAATGCGACCGGCAAAGTGCTGAAACGCGATCTACGGGACCGTTTCGGTGATGTGTTGATGCAGGGCGAAAGCTGAGGTAGGCCGCCCCGGTCCGCTTTGGGCTGGGGCGTTTTTACCCGCGTTTGGCGTCAGGCTGAGCGGCGCATCTCGCTGTCGGCCACGGGCCGGGGCAGGGTCAGCCGGAAGGTGCTGCCCACGTCGATCTTGCTTTCCAATGACAGGCTGCCGCCATGCAGAGTGGCCAGTTGCTCGGCAATCGCCAGCCCCAGACCCAAGCCGCCGTTCTCGCGTGACATGGAGCCGTCAACCTGCTGAAACCGCAGGAAAACGCGTGCGAGATTGTCCTCGGAAATGCCGCAGCCCGTGTCTGTCACGGCAAAGGTGATCTCCTCTGCGGTCTGATGCATCTTGAGGTGGATGTTGCCGGTGCGGGTGAATTTGATCGCGTTTGAGATGAGATTGTAGAGGATCTGCCGCAGGCGGACCGGATCGGCGTTGGCACTGGCTGTGCCGTTATCCTCATAGGTGAGCGTCAGCCCCTTGGCTTCGGCATCCGGGCGCAGGTCATCGGCGACTGAGCGGGCGATCTCGCTGGTTTCGATCTCTTGCAGATCAAGCTCCATCTTGCCGCGCGCGACTTTGGTCCAATCCAGCAGGTCTTCGACGAGACGCAGCATATGTTTGGACGATCCCGCGATCCCGCCGGCTTGGTCCGAGACGAAGTTCTGGAATTCATCCACGCTGTGGCGGATATCGGGCGTGGCGTTCGCGCTGTTGTTCAGCGCGGTCTGCAAGCGACGGGCCTGAGGCAGTTTCTCGGCATGTTGCAAGAAGGTCGCCCGGCCCGAGATCACGGTCAGCGGGGTGCGCAACTCATGGCTGACGTTGTTAAGGAATTCGGTTTTCTCGCGATCAGCCGCCTTCGCCGCGTCCAATGCGCGTTTCTCAGCCGTCACATCGGTCCAGATGCCCACGGTATAGCCATGCGGCGTGCGCGATTCCGTCACTTTGAGCCAGAAGTTGTCGGACACCTCAAGGATAAAGGCGCCAGTCGGATTGCGGAACCGCGCAAGGCGCTTGGCAATCCATGCCTCACGCTCCTCGACCTTCTCGGGGTGCTGATGGCGGGCGACCCAATGGCGCAAAAGCTCTTCGATGGTCTTTCCGGGGATCAGAAGGTCAGCGATTTCAGGGTGATACTCAAGAAACTTGCTGTTAACGGTGACCAGGCGTTCTTTCTCATTGAAGGCGATGAACCCCTCTTGGATCGAACCGATGCCCTCGGCCAAAAGCGCATGTGCCTCTTGCTTTTTCAGCGTGACCCGGCGGAAGGCCCAGAGCCCCGCCATCAGTGCGATGGTCGCGATCAGAGCGAAAGCCACGAGGTAGGGGCTTTGCGGGGCATAAGGAGGCAGGCCGTTGGCAAGGCTTGCCGTGGCCTCCCATGTCTTGCCCAAAAGCTCGAACCGGGTGCGGACGGGCGCTGCGGGGTCGATGGTCGCGTGCTCAATCTCGTCCGGCATGACACCTGTCGGGAAGGCGCGCAGGCTATAGATATAGTCAGCGGCTTGATGCGGGTTTTGATGCAGTTCAAACAGCCGGTCAGGCTGGAACACGATGGACATCACCCCCCAAAAGCGCGGCGCGCCAAGGCCGATGGGGCGCTCGAACACCGGGTAGTGCATGATATAGCCCTTGCCGCCTTGAACGAGGTTCAGCGGCCCTTCGATGGTTGGGCTCTGGCGGCGGTAGGCGTTTGCCACACCTGAAAGCTGCGTCGGAATGTTCTTATATTCCAGTCCGATAACCCCGGCGTTCGGGGTTTTGGGATAGCTATGGGTGATCTTGAGATCAGGGGCTAGGGCGAAAGCCTGAATGCCGGGGTTCCGATCCCGCAGCTCTTTGACCAGAAGTTCGATTTTCTTGTCTTTGAAGGCTTCGCCGGACAGCAGAATATTCTCGATGTTCTTTGTCACCAGAATGGTTTCTTGGAACTGGTGCTGCACCTGATTGCTGACTTCATGGAGCGTCTGCCGCGCATCCTGACGGATGCTGGCGATATGTTGTTCGTAATCCAATTTGACGATCGAATAGCTGATGCCAGCGACGCAGCACAGCACGATGAAATTGACGATGATATACGCGTTGGATGTTGCGTAGTCCCTGAACGCGTTTGCCACGCTTTTTTCCTTTGCCTGCCAGCGCATCTGACTTCGTTGGGCCATTTGCGCGTAAGTTACTTCCCTGCTGATTGCTACTTTTGCGGGCAATCATGGCGAAATTCGGACCAGAATGGGCTTTTCGTGGGTGACCCTAGGTAAGTTCGCGTGCCTTGGCCGCGATCATCCATGGTCGGCTTGGGAGGGGAGGTTAGCGTGGAGCGGGTAACGAGAATCGAACTCGTAACTAAAGCTTGGGAAGCCTTGGGGGTTTTACGTTAAAAATTTGATATCTATCAATTTTGTTTTATGGTCTGGGGATTTTTCTGGGGATCGATCATTTTTGGCCCCTCTCCCATGACGCTAAAATCATCTAAAGCATCGCGCATATCGTCCATCAAAACATGCGCATATTTCGTCGTCGTTTCGATGTTGGAATGCCCTAGCAGCTTTGACACCAGCTTGATATTCTGAGTCTTGCGTAGCAGTCGCGTGGCGAAAGTGTGGCGCAGGTCGTGAAAGCGAAAGCCCTCTATCTCAGCTTCGGCAAGCGCCTTGCGGAATGCGGCGGGCAGGATGCCGCCGTGCGGGTCGATTGGCTGGCGCTCCATGGTCTGCTTATTAAGGCGGGTGAACACATATTTCCGATGGGCCAAGACATTGGACCGGGGCAGGGCAGACAGCAGCGCCGCAACCTCTCTGTTGACCGGAAAGGTTAGTCGTTCATCACCTTTCACCCAGAATGATATTTCGCGGTTGTTCATATCGACGTTATCCCAAAGCAGGGACGTGATAGAACCAACCCGCGCGCCTGTCATAAGCGCAAAGCTGACTATGGGGTGATACTCGGCGGGCAAGTGCTGAAATAATCGGCGCTGTTCAACCGCTGACAATTCCCTGACGATCTCGCGCGGCTCTTTCGTCTCTGCGGCCTTTAGGTTCAGGTCGGGAATATCCGCCTTATATATCTTCCCCATGTGCCGGATCGCGCGGCCCAGCATTTGCAGGCGGCGGTTTACAGTGGCGTTCTTACATTTGGCTCGATCCTTAGCGACATAGGCCAGCACATCGGCATCGGTGATATCGGCAATCTGCTGGCGTCCATCCATATGCTTTAGAATGGCGCGACACTGCCCCGCATTGGTGGCCTCTGAGGACGTGCCGATGATCTTGTCCCTGTGGTAGGTGCCAAGCGCCTCAGACAGCGTGTATGACCCACCCTTGTTGCGTAACGCCTTTGCATCGGCCCTGATCTGCGCCTCTATTGCTTTCGCGTCTTCGTAGTCTTCGGTCCCGCAAGATCCTCGAAAGCGACTACCTTTGACGATGATGTCATATTGATAGACGCGGGTTTTCGCTGTTCTGAATGGCATTGCGTTTGCGCCTCGATGTATTCCTGCAAATCGTCTGGACGGTAGCGGATTGCGCCCCTTGCGATCTTCACGCACTTTAACCCGCGCCGCCTGCACTCTTGCAAGGACTTAGTGCAGACCCCCAGAAGGTTGGCGGCGTCGGACGGTTTAAGCAGCGGTGTCAATCAATCGCCCTCCCTCATTGCCTTGCGAGCTGCTCGCATCAGTCGCAGGCGGCGCGTTGCCTCCTTCATGTTGATGTTCTCGGAAAGCAGATAATTATAGCTGCTTAGAAGGCTGGCGACCGTGTATCGAATTGACGCCGGGTCGCCGTAGCGCATCACCCATTCAGCGCCACCATCAGCGAATGACTCTGGGTTGATGATCGTTGCGGCTGCGCCGCCACCTAATTCCACTTCTCCGGTCATGCCGTCTGCGGGGTGTGGGTATGCGTTGCTCATCTCAACCCTCCAACGACTGCGCCGCAATCAACTGGCAGGACGCCAATGACGGATTGCGCTTGATCGCCTCCAGGCCGCCGCGCAGGGCTTCCACACGGTCAGCCAGCTGCTGCATGAGGTTATCGTTGCAGCCAAGTTCGCGTGCCTCGCGGATTAGCTCGTGGTCGTTGAGGTCAGTGAGTTTGTTCTTGGTCACAAGGGTTTCCTTTGCTTTCTTAAACCCTGCCGGGTTCCATGCCGATTTTCAGGGTCACATCAGAACCTGAATGGCGATACTGCCGATGGCGATCGCGTATAGGGTCATTGTGGCGAGCTGCGCCAAGCGACGGGTCCATAGGTGCGCGGGTCGATTAAACATGGTCTGATACATTCTTGATCCTCTGGTTGGGGTGTCTGTCGCTGCGCCCTGTTGCCGGGGCGCAGATCAGAAACCCTATTCAGACTTTCCCATAAACACCGGCAGATCGGTTTGATCTTTGGCTTGGTCGACGGCGACCTGAAATGCATTATCGAATGCGCGCTGCGGGTTGAGGGGGGACATGATGAAGCGGATTGCGCCGCCGA
Source organism: Sulfitobacter sp. HI0027 (assembly GCF_001634775.1). Classification (NCBI taxonomy): domain Bacteria; kingdom Pseudomonadati; phylum Pseudomonadota; class Alphaproteobacteria; order Rhodobacterales; family Roseobacteraceae; genus Sulfitobacter; species Sulfitobacter sp. HI0027. The sequence continues at coordinate 11,832 of NZ_LWER01000193.1, read as the reverse complement.
TCTTGCGATATCTGAACCGCACCGGCATCCGGTAGGGCGCACCCCCTTCAAATACGGGAATTGCGATGATGATCAGGTTCGGGATTTTGATTGGCTGACCATCCTTGCCCTTGTGTTCATCAAGGAATTGGATCGAGGTTTCGCCCGTGTCGCGGTTGCTAGTGACGGTCAGATTGCTGGTTTCATAGACTTGGAACTGGCGAGACATCTGCAGCAATTGCATCAGTTGGCCAAAGCGCCCATCAATTTGACGCGCGGTCTGGATCAATCGGCTTTCCCATGGCTCAACCTTGGCCTTGTCATCGAGCGCGATTAGCGCAGGGGTCGGATCCATCACGTCTTTCGCATTGGCTTCGATGAACTCACCCATTTCGTCTTTTTCCAGAGCTTCGCCGGAAATCGACGTCCAAGTCTTCCATTCCTTCGAGAGAGGGAAGTCATAGATGGCGCGGTGGGCGCAGTGGCTGGCTGTGGGATCGCCTGCGTGGCCGATCGTTACCGGGCCGGAAGCGTGATAGTCGGCGATGCAGGTCAGCGTCGGCTGGCTCTGATCGGGGTTGGCGAAAAGGACCGAATTTTCGGATTTGAACCGGTTGGCCCAATCGACCAGACTTTGCAGCTGGGTCAGGCGGGCGATGCCCTTGCGGCGCAGCGGTTTGAAGAACTCAGCAGCGGCAAGGCGGTGACCGGTGAGATCAGTCACTTGGCGATGGTTGGGCGTAGTGATCAGCAGCGGTTTAGTCAGGTCAACTGTTTCGGGGATGGCGATCGGATCATGGTGGCCAATGTCGGCCATTAGGTCGCGCATGGTTTGGGCGGTGTTTTCTGTACTTGCGGCGCAATCGTGGAATTGTTCTGACATGGGTTTTCCTTTGTGTCGGTTAATTAAAGGGGGCGGCGGATTATCCGGCGTCGCGTTCGGTAACTTCGCCGGTGTCGGGATCGATGATGTCGTTATCATCGGACACATCGCGAACGCCTGGCTGCATCCGGCGCATCATCGGGCTGTAGAGGGTCAGTTCGCCCTGATCGCCTATGTAGGCGGCAGCGCTACTTGCGGGTTTCTTGGGCTTGGTAAAGGTGACGGTGCCGGACATCGTGACATCGCCTTGTTTGCCCAGGTCATAGCCAATCTGTAGCGACATGCTGCCCTTTGCTTTGCCATTGTGATCGGCGCGGTGGTCGAGCAAAGCGACTTGCAGATCGCGGTGACCTTCCATCACCTTGGCAAGGAAATCGCCGTTATCGAAAAGCGCCAGCAGCTGTTCGATGCTGCGGATTTCATAGGGGTCGCGGGTTTGCGGGGCGTTCATCGTTTTTCCTTTCGGGGATCGTGAAGAAAAGACCGGGGGGCACATAGCCCCCCAGCAAGGTAGGGGCGAAAGGGAGGTAGAAGATCGCCCCGGCAGGTAACGGGTCAGATGCGAGGGGTGGCGATACGGCCCCGCCAAGCGTCATACTCAGTCCGCAGGGCCGCAAAGCGCTGTGCCGCTACGGGGTTCGTGTCTAGTTCGCGGCGTGAAGCTACGCGGCAGACAGTGCGGAGGTACTCTGCGGATGCTGTGGCGGTCAGGCCGTTGTCGACACCCATGCACCGGATGCCAGCGAACTTCTGAAACTGTGGCTCGTTGCACAGGATGCCTGCTTGCTGAGGTAGGGGCAGGTCATCAAAGGTGGTGTGGGGGCGATCATGCATGACGCATATCCTGCAATCGAACTTGGCGGACGGTTTGCCCGCGTTGTGATTTCAGGATCAGCCAGGCGGTCACGCGCAGGCCTTGGTTGCTCGCGCAACGTTCAGGGTCGGTGAGGACGCCGCGCGCTTGAGCTGCGCTGATGTAAGTAACCTTAAGGGGGTGGATGTTCATGATGACAATCTCCAATTGGCGTTGAAGAAGTCATACTACATAAAAAATGTATTGGTCAATCAAAAATACAGGAATAATGTATTGAGGTTTAAGTGATCGTGGGTTCTCTTCGTTCGGTCATCAATTTCGCTTTGCCCTTATAGGTGGGGGTGTCTGCTCGCTGGGAAAGCATAAGATCCAACATCCGTGCAGTGTTGTCCGCTGTGTCTATCTGAGCGCGGACAAGTTGAGTGGCGGTGAATTCCATCATTGCGAAAATGATCGCTGCTACAGCAACTATGACGCTGGTCGCCGTTTGGCCTGAAAGGAAGAATTTAAGGGAGATTAGTGCGGCAATTACAACGCCCATCCAGGTTATGAAGTCGATCATAGCGAGGCTGTAGCGGGCGGTGCGATAGGATGTTTTCTGCATTTGGATGGGCTTAACTTTCGACCTAGGTAAAAATTAGCATTGCTATGTTCACGAGTTGTTCTAATCTCGTGTGATGTTAAGGAATTTTTTATCTTACAGTCAATTTAAGGCTGCGCGGGTTGCCTTGATCTTTAGGATTGATCTGAACGTTCTTTTTGATCCAGTTCACTACTTCTCTTTGAAAGGTTCGCGAAAAGGCTCTTCTGGACGTCCTGGGGAAGTTGAGCAAAGTCGCCGTGCATCAAAAAATTGAAGTCGATCCGGTGTGCTCGGTAGAAGTACTTCATGATCTCGCGATTCGGGAACTGCCTGCCCTTTTCCATGTTGTTAAGGGCGTTGTTTGCGATCCCAGCCTGCTGAGATGTTTCCAGTTGAGACAGGCCGGTGCTGTCGCGGGCGACAAGTAGGCGAAGGGCGCAGGCTTCTTTGCTCATGTCACCTAGTCGCGTAAGTTGCTCTTTTTCATTGATATTCATGATTGTTATTATTTTATAGTTCACAAAAAATGTATATCTGATAGAAATGTAGCTGGACGATACATTTATTGTGTATTACTCCTTGCGGAATGAGCGATGTTTCTATCATATGCGAAGCGATCGGGCGGGGCGTCTTAGCTGACCGTCTTGGTGTTGGCCGTCAGGCAATCAGTAACGCGGTGACTGAAGGTTCTTTTCCTGCAAGCTGGTATGCCATTATCAAAGATGAGTGTGACCGGACTGGCACCAAATGCCCTCGACGGTTGTTCCGCTTTAAGATGGGTCTGCCAGTGGAAGCGGGGCAACCTTCTCGTATTGAGGGCGATGCGGCATGAGCGCTGCCATTGTCTCTCCACGCAACGAAAAGGGGCGCGCAAGCTGCGCACCCCGATCCGCCCTTCAAGTTGTTTGTCCATCTTCTGATCACTCACAGGTCAAAGATGGAGTGAACATGCCGAAAAATCTTTCCAAAAATGTACGTCGCGGCGATTTTCTTAACGGGCGGCACAAAAGCATGTCGCGGAAATGGTTTGCCGCACTGCTGTGGCGCGCCTTCCCAGCAGCGTCAAACATTGAAGTCGCCCGCCTAGGAGCCCCTGTTTTGGGGGTGTCTGAGCGACAGATCACAAACTGGCTGAACTGCGAGAACGACGCGGCATTGAGTTACGTCACAGCCGTGATGGTTCTTGCGGGTGTCGAATGCGCTCTGGATGGGGTGCGGGGAGGGAAAGCCGCATGAGGCTACGCACACGAATTGCGGCGATTTGGTTTCAAGCGTGGTCATCCCGCGCTGATCTGATTGCGGCTAAGTGGCAGAGACGTTCGCGTCGCTGGCACCGCCGTTCGGAAAAATTTTTCCATAAGCTATACGGTGGCAAGTAGTGGCCTTGAATATTGAGAACCGCGACGGCTTTGCCGAACTGTGGGACGCCAACACCAAGGCGCTTCTGATGGCCCAGATTTACAGCTGCACAAAGGGTCGCATCTACCATTGGGCGGTGAAACATGATCTTCGCCCCCGCGACCCAAAGGGCCGGGTGATCCAGATCGATCGCGACGAATTTGCGGCCCTGTGGGCAGGGCAGAAACCAACCCGGCAAATCGCTAGCGAATTGCGCTGCACAGAGCGCGCTGTATTGCGCCTTGCGGACTATTTCGAATTGGGTTCGCGCGACATCCGCGCCGCTGCGAAAGCAGTAGAACTCACACCCCGCACTGTTCCTGGTGCTTCGTTCTGGACCCATGAGCGTGATGAGCTGATCCGAGCTTCGGGCGGGCGCTACAGCGCAATCGCTGACCTCTCGAAAGAACTCGGGATCGCTGCGCCCAAGATTATGGCGCGTTGGCACCGGCTGCGGGTGAAGGCATGAACCTGCGGACGCCAGAACACCCCAGTTTTAACAGCCTACCGTTGCGCGATCAGGTCCATGGTATCTTGACCGCAGCTTGGGAGGCAGGGGGCAACCATCCGTTCGATATGTCGGACATCGGGTTGGCTTGGCATCTTATTCAATCTGGTCTGGTTTCAGCGGGTTCTGAACTGACGGAAGCGCGCGCTTCGGTCGCGGAATGGCGGGCTGATCGATGACCGGTAAGGCAAACACCCGCTTTGCCAATGCAGTGGCAGTGCATACAGAACCGGAGCGGTTTCAGGATGCGGCCTTTGCGGAATTACAGATCGCGCCCCCATGGGTTGATGGCGTTTGTTTCAACCCCAGCTGTGGTGCGGCCTTCAACCCGTCGCGTCGTTGGCAGATTTACTGTGGCGCAGCCTGCCAAGCGGCAGGGACAGCGGAGATGCGTAAGTGGGGCCACAAGATGGCTCTGCCACTGCTGGTGCACAGGCTTGGCAAATACGATCGGCAAAACGCGGGCGTGATGGATCGCACCCGAGCCGCGCGCCGCTATGTCACTCAAGTGCAAAGTGCGTGGCTCAGCGACCGCAACAACAGGCAGAGGGAGGCCGCACAATGACGGCAACACATTTGCGGGCCGTGGATGGGATTAGCTTGGCGGAATATCCCGAAGAGCTTTGCGATCCACGCCTGACATCCGATTATTTCACCATGTTCTGGCATGATCGCTGGCTGTCCAGCACCCTGCACCTAACTGCTCCGATGGCCGTGCAGGGCGCGGCGCTGAACCTGTTCTTTCTAAGCCGCAAGCAAACACCGGTGGGATCGTTGCCGGTTGATGACAAGGTGCTGGCGCGGTTGTTGCGGGTCGATCTGTCGGATTGGTTGGGCTGGATGGCACAGCCGGTCACGCCGTTGCACAACTGGCGGCGCTACGAATATGGCGAAGGCGAAGTCTATGGACATCCGGTGGTGATCGAGGTCGCGCGGGATGCACTACAGCGGCGCGAGGTCCGCAAAGCTAGCGTAGAAAATAAGGCAATCTATCAACGCCAGCAGCGCCTTGTTGATGTGATGCGCGACATGCGTTGCGACAAGTCCATGTTGGCGGACAAGGTGCTGGTTGAACGACTGGACGCTTGGTTGGTGGAGAACCATTCCGGCCAACGTCGCATGCCGCAGTTTGAAGCCTCAGTTACCCGTGCCTTAAACCATGCCGTCCGTCAGGGCTGGATTGGTGGGAAAGTAGGCCGTCATTGATTTCATTGGCTAAATCGCTGCGTTTGTTACCGGAACAGTTCCGAACAGTTCCAGAACAGTTTTCCACAGATTGGAACAGTTCTGCGTAAAGGAAAGGAAAGGAAAGGAAATAAAAGAAAAGACACAGAACGGAACAGATGACGGCTACAGGGCAGCAACAAGCGGCGCGGGTGCTGAACGGTGGCAAGGCTTAGAAAGAGGGTATGGGCGATGGATGAACAGGCACAGAAGGACGGGCAGAAGCGGGTCAGGATTTTGCTGATCGACCAGCTGGAACGCATGGGGCTAACCCGACCGGCAGGGATGACCAAGGCACAGCTTGCAGCGATGCAGGACGAACTGTGTCAGCGGCTGGCCTATATGAGCGAAGATGGGTTGGGTGCGTTGGCGGAAGATATGGCAGGGCGCGGCGGCGGTAAGGAGCGTGATCGCTTTCCACTGGCTGCACGGGTGTTGGAGCAGGCGCGCCGTATCGAGGCACCGCAGGCGGATGCCTCGCCGCTAGTGCGCAAAGTCTTTGCCGCGCGCTTAGGTCAGGAAGCGCTGGCCAGAGGATTTGCGCCAGAGTTGATGCGCTGGCTGCGTGCCAATCGGCAATGGCCTACCAGCTATGTTGTGAAGGGTATCGAGGATGGTGCGCGCGATAATCTTCGGCGCGCCGAGGATTTGCGCATGGGCATTGAACGGGGCCGCGATCTATCTGGTGTCGATCGTGCTTGGCTCGATGCACGCCAAGCTGAGATAGTTCGCTGTTCCCGCGCTCGCGATCTGGGTTTGGGCGATGCAACGCGTAACACGGTGAAGGCATGATGGCGGTCAAGGTTCCGATGCCGTCTGCACTCGACGTTGAGGTCGCGAAGCGTCTGGGGCTGCGGCCTGATCAGGTGACCCGCGATCACCGCGACCGGCTGCTGTGCCAGTTGCAGGATCGTTTGGCTCAGGTGCCGGTAGCATGTGACCGTGAACAGATAACACGCGCGCCTGCGCGTGGCCCGGTGCTGCTGTTCCAACCGCGCGAGACGGTGATCACAGAGGCGGGCAATGTGCGAACACGCGATGTCGGGCAGTTCGCGGGCATGATGGTGCAGGATGCCTTTCACAAGGCCGAATTGCAGGCGGCGCGGCGTAAGCAGCCTGCGCCTTACACGCCGGGTCAGGTCGGTATCGGTCGGGTGTATCGTGATCTATTTGAGCGCTGCGAGACGTCAGGACTGAAGCTATCGCAGTTGGGTCAGTCTGGCGGAGGTGGGGGCGATGGAACCGGGATCAGCGAAGCCGTTTTGGATGACATGCAGCAACTGCGGAGGCTCAATCGCCGCATTGGTACTGGCACGGCAATGACGGTGCGCCGGATGAGGCCATCGCGGCGCGGCGGCACGGCAACCAGACCGGCGCGCAATATCAGCGACCTGCGGCTGGTGCATATGTTTTGCGTCGACTGCGAGACTTTGAGCGCCATTCTGGTGGCGCATGGGTGGTCTGATAGGGGTGAAAGTAAAAAAATACTGCAACGCGCCCTGTGCGCCGCCCTAGATCGTATGCGATGAAGTCTACCCCGCGTGTTGCAAAGGGGGTTGACCGTTAAGTCGGTCATTTGTAGCACTTATGACATCATCACCAAATGCGCCCACCGGAAACGGTCAGGGCGCATTTTTGTTGGCATGGTTTACCAAACACTGCGAGGCGATATGACACCCAAGGCTCTGCCACAGGAAGATTGGAGCATTTCTTTTTCAGGCGGTCGAATGATCTTGTCCGCCGCATACGCTGAATTTGAAGATGGCTCGCAATACCTGCATCACGCCGTCTTTGAACTAGTCGCTAACTCGTCTAATTATCCGGTCACTCTCGACGATCTTAAAGGTACTCATTTCGTTACCGTCGATGACGTTCACAGCCTTCATACTGCCAGCTAGGTAAGCAGATTTGAGGCCCGGAACTTTCTGTGCTGGACCGTTGAGCGGCCTGAAGCTTTTGAACTCTTGGAAGATGAGAACGGTATAGGCCGCACCATCATCGTCTTCGCACGAGATTTCGGCGATTAGCTCTGTCATTTGATTGTTCCTTTTTGAGAACCGTCAGGCAGAATCACTGTCTATGTCAATTCGGAGCGATTGATATCTTGGGGGCTCGCGATGGCGTTGCGGAAAATGTGCGTCACGGCAGGCTGTGATGATCTGGCCATTGCTGGTCTCTCGCACTGCGAAGATCACGAAGCGCGGCGGCTTGCAAAGCTTGCGGCGCGTCGGGATGCGGCGGGGAAGTCTGCCCATGCCATTGCCTTCGCGGCGCTCTACCGTCTGGCCGCGTGGAAGTCTGGACGCTTGCGCCATCTGCGCCGCAATCCACTGTGCGTCGACTGTGCTGAACTGGGTGCCGTGGTTGAAGCTAAAGAGGTAGATCACATCATCCCGCATCGAGGCGACCGCAAGTTGTTCCTGAGCCGGTCGAACTGGCAGTCGCTCTGCAAGTCTTGCCATAGTCGCAAGACGGCTGGCGAGGTGTTCCACGGCAAGGGGGGGTAGTCTGAAAATCAACGCGCACCATTAGAAACCGGCGGTGAGACCTTCCTTTTCGTGAGCGTTGAATTGGAGAAAAAAGCCCAAGGTTAAAAGCCCAAGGCACAGGAGAAAGGACGATCAAATGAAAGGACGCAAGCCGAACACTGGCACGGTTGTGCCTTTCAAAGGCGACCCCAAAAAGCATGTGCCAGATGCGCCAGATTTTCTGAGCGAAGACGCACGCAAAGTCTGGGATGAACTGGCAGGCCAACTGGTCGCCAAGGAACGGCTAGAACCGCATCACACCCATCTGTTTGCGGGGTATTGCGAAAGCGTTTCGAATTTTATCAACGCGACGCATTGCCTCGTGATGGAGGGGCTTTACTACGAAGCGCAGACCCGCAACGGCAAGCAGCAAAAGAAGACTGCGCCCTGGAGTTTGCAGCAAGAGGCACTTGGCCAGATGCAACGTCTTGGCGCTTTGTTCGGCATGTCGCCGGTGGACGAAAAGCGCTTGGGGGCCGGAGGCCAGGGCGATCTGTTCGATGATGTTGTGAGCATCTTAAATGGGAAAGCCTGAAGATCCCGTCACCGGCTACGCAGAAGATGTGGTGGCGGGCAATATCGTTGCGGGCAACTTGGTTCGGATGGCTTGCGAACGCCATCTAATGGATCTGGAAACGGGTGCCGATCGCGGTTTGATTTTTGACGTAGAAGCGGCGATGCGCCCGATCCGGTTCGGTGGGATGTTGCAGCACTCGGTTGGGCCAATGGCGGGTCAGCCTCTGACCTTGGAGCCGTGGCAGCAGTTTCGCATCGGATCAATGTTTGGCTGGAAACGCGAAGACACGGGATTGCGGCGGTTTACGACCGCTTACAACCAAGTGGGCAAGAAGAACGGCAAGACCACAGAGACGGCCCTGCCGATGATTTACACCCAGTTGTTTGACGGCGAGGCAGCACCGCAAGCGTACTGCGCGGCCACAACGCGCGACCAGGCTGGGCTGTTGTTCAAGGAAGTGAAACGCATGATCAAGCGGTCAGCGTTTCTCAGTCAAATGATGGATGTGTGGCGAACTGTGATCGAGACGCCGCGCTTTGATGGGTCTATTTCTTGTCTGAGCCGGGACGGTGACAGTAGCGATGGGATCAACCCAAGCTTTGTCGCACGAGACGAGATGCACCGCTGGACCGATCGAGAGCTTGAGGAAACGATCATCGAAAGTATGGCCGCGCGGGGCCAGCCGATTGATTGGATCATCACAACTGCGGGCCATGATCGTACAAGTTTATGCGGCGAAATTAGGGGCTACGCGGAAAGCGTCCTGCGCGGGGCGGTCCAGGATGATGCGTTCTTTGGCTATGTGGCAGAGCCACACCCGGACAGTGATCCAATGGACCCGGTCGCATGGGCTATGGGCAACCCGAACCTTGGGGTCTCAAAGAAGCTGTCGTTCGTTGAGGGAAAGGCAAAGAACGCTCAGTTGATCGCGGGACGCATGCCAAACTTCAAACGGTTCCACCTGAACCTTTGGACTGAGGGCGCGGAAATGTGGATTGACCGCGACAGTTGGGATGCAGGCATGGCGTCTGCACCGATCGATATCCGCAAGCTCTATGGGCGACCTGCATGGGTAGGGCTGGACTTGTCTAACAAGATTGACACGACCGCAATTGTGGTCGCGGTGCCGGTTGAAGGGGTGATTTACCTGATCACTTACACCTTCCTGCCAGAGGGGCCGAAGGGGTTTATCAAGCGCGCGCAGAAAGAAAAACGCGAGTTCGTAAGTTGGCGTGATCAGGGCTGGCTGGAAGTGCACGCCGGTGGGGTCATCGATGAGGATCAGATCGCAGAGCGGCTGGAGTGGATCAGGGCTAGATTTGATTTGCGCGAGATTGCTTACGATCCATGGGGCATGAAGAACTTGGCCAAGCGGCTAGATCAGCGGCGGTTCCCGATGGTGGAACATCGGCAGGGCTATGCCTCGATGTCAGAGCCAATGAAGCGGGTCGAGGAACGCGTGGTTCAAGGCACAATCAGGCACGGTGGAAATCCGGTACTCGGATGGCAGGTTGGCAATGTGCACCGCGACGAGGATGCAGCGGAAAACGTGAAGCCGAACAAGAAGAAATCGAATGGCCGCATCGATGCCGCCGTCGCCATGATCATGGCAGTCGGGCGGGCAGAGGCACAGGAAGGCAAGCGCAAAGCGCGGGAAATTGAGGTGGTCTAATGGGTTTGTTTTCGTTTGGTCGGCGGCAGGTAGAAACGGGGCGGATCGAGCCAATCGCACCGGTTGCGCCTATCGCTGCGGCGGAATTATCCGCACCGAAGGTCTCAAACGCGGGACTGTTCAATATTGGCTTTGGCGCGGGGCAGTCTCGGGTTCGTTCCTTGCCGCGCGCGACGGGTGAAATCGCACAACGACACGCAACAGTTTTTTCGTGTGGCAACAACATCGCGGGCGATCTTTCGAAGGTCCCTTTGAAACTCTGGCAGCGTAAAGGAGATGGAGAAGAAGCACGGGTGCGCGATCACCCGGCGGTGTACCTGATGAACGTCGAGAGCTCGCCAGCAATCGCAGCGGCACAGCTCCGGTTCGCCCTGGTCTATTCCTTCTGCATTCGAGGCAAGGCGTGGGGCTACGGCCCGCGCGACGGCGGAGGTGAGTTGGAGCTAATCGAGGCGGTCCATATGGCAAACCCTGACGGGGTGTCGATGCTGCGCAACGGTCGGGATCGTGTGTTTGAGTTCGAGGACGGGGCAGGCGTGCGGCGACGGGTCGGCAGTCGGTCCATGGTCGCGCTGCGATATATGCCGCTTGATGGCTGGACAGGCCGCAGCCCAATCGAGGTTGCGGGAGAAAGCTTTGGTTTGGCGCTGGCGGGTCAAGAAGCCGCAGCGCGGACAGCATCAGGCAAGCCGATCAGCGCCTTCATCAAAATGGCCGACACGTTCGAAGACAACGACGCCTATGTGCGCAACGGCAAACGAATTAAGCAGGCGATCACGGATGGCGACGGCTTCCCGATCATCGGTGCCGACGACATGATTGAAAGTTTGGACTTGTCCGCAGCAGATCAAGAACTGCTGGCGAGCCGCAAGTTCGATCGCGAGCAGATTGCGGCGGTGTATCGGATGCCGCCGAGTAAGTTGCAGATGCTGGAAAACGGCGTGAAGGCAAACGGCGAACAACAGGCCATCGACTATCTGACCGACTGTTTGATGCATTGGTCGGTCCCGGTCGAAGCTCAGTACAATCTAAGCCTTTTGACGGAAGCTGAGCGCCGCAGATAGTGTCCCAAGGAATGGTGTAACTTTGTTCTTCGGCCATGGCTTGGCCGCAGTTACAGGACGGCGATTGTCGCCGGGTCCATGGGGGTAGTGTCGCAAATGGCGGCGACGGTTTCCAGTGTCATGTAGCGCCGCGTGATCGCCCACTCATCATTTTGCTCCAGCATCAGGGCTCCGACCAGTCGTGTGACTGCGGCCTCGTTTGGAAAGATGCCGACAACGTTGGTCCGGCGCTTAATCTCCTTGTTGAGGCGTTCAAGTGGGTTTGTGCTGTGGATCTTGACCCAATGCTCGCGGGGAAAGCTCTTGTAGGCCAACACGTCATCCTCAGCCCGGCGCATCAACTCCGCGAGCTTTGGATGGCGCGTCTCAAACGCGTCGATCAGCTTGGCCCAGTGCTCTTTTGACGCGGCCAGCGTGTCCTGGTCGAAGGCGGTTCTGAGCGCCGCGGTGACGATTGGCTTGTCCTTCTTGCCGACGCAAGCAAGTGCGTTGCGCATGAAGTGGACGCGGCAGCGCTGGACTGTCGAACCGAGCACCTTTGCCGCGGCGGCCTTCAGCCCCTTATGATCGTCGGCGATGATCAGGCGGGTGCCGCGCAGCCCGCGATCGGCCAGAGAACGCAGAAATTCGTCCCAGAAGACCTCGGCTTCACTGGGCTGGAC
>NZ_LWER01000192.1:0-50250 GCF_001634775.1 Sulfitobacter sp. HI0027 | reverse complement strand
CGACAGGGGGAGGGCGCTCACGTCCTCGGCCATGGGTCAGGCCCAGTTGTAGTTGAATGAGACCGAAACGCGGTCTTCTTCGATCATGTTCATTGGCACCTCATGGCGCAGCCAGCTTTCCCAGAGCAGCACGTCGCCCGCGTCGGGTGCGACATAGATGAAGGGGCGCAGCTCTTCGCGGGCGTCTTTCACCCGGCCCGGCGCGGCCATCATCATCGGCAGGCGCGGATCCTCGAAGCGGATCGCGCTGGCGCCTTCGGGCATGGTCACATAGGTCGTGCCAGAGATCACGGAGTGGGGGTGGATATGCGAGGTGTGGATGCCTCCTTCGGGCAGGATGTTCAGCCACAGGGAGTCGAGCACCAGCTTGCGCTCGCCCAGATCGAAGTCGAGATCCTTGGCAAAGGCGGCCACATGTTTGTCCAGCACCGCGACCAGATCTTTGAAGATCGGGAACCGGTAGGGCAGGTCATCGAGCGACGCATAAGAGGTGTAGCCCGCATAGCCGTTCTCTTCGCACCAGTCCTGCCCGGCCTCATCATCCTCGGCGATCGAGAAACAAGAGGCGGCGAGCTCATCGGTGTCGATGGGTTTGCCATGGTCCGACAGGGCGGCGTGATAGAGGCGGGTGGCGAAAAGCGATTTGATGTTTGACATAGGCCCTTCTTATGCGGAACATGTTCCTATCGCCAGCGTCTTTCCCGCCTAATTCACAGGCGCCGGGCCATCGGGGGTTGCCATGTGCGACCTCAGCGCGTATTGGCACCTTTCATCATGAACTCCACCAGAATCATGGTCACCCCACAGGGGCCTACTGGTGATGTTGAAAGGAAGAGGCCGTGAAAGCCAGCGAACTGCACGACAAGACGCCGGACCAGCTCCGCGACGAACTTGTGAACCTGAAAAAAGAATCCTTCAACTTGCGTTTTCAGCAGGCCACCGGCCAGTTGGAAAACCCCGCACGTCTGAAGACCGTGAAGCGTGACGTGGCCCGTGTCCACACCGTGCTGAACCAGAAAGCCGCTGCTGCGGCAGCCGAATAATAGGAGCCTGAAACATGCCCAAGCGTATCCTTACAGGCACCGTGACATCGGACGCCAACGCACAAACAGTTTCCGTTTCCGTAGAGCGTCGCTTTACGCATCCGGTTCTGAAAAAGACCATCCGTAAGTCCAAGAAGTACCGGGCTCACGATGAGAACAACACATACAAAGTGGGCGACAGCGTTCGCATCATCGAGTGTGCACCAAAGTCGAAAACCAAACGTTGGGAAGTTCTGACTTCGGACAAGACCGAAGTCTGAGCCCCTTAAACGAAACCCTGGGATGAGGGCCGCATCGCCCCCCAGAAGGTCGGGAGAAACCAAATGATCCAGATGCAGACCAACCTGGATGTTGCTGACAACAGCGGCGCGCGCCGTGTTCAGTGCATCAAGGTCCTGTGTGGTTCCAAGCGTAAATACGCATCCGTCGGCGACATCATTGTCGTCTCGGTCAAGGAAGCCATCCCGCGCGGTCGTGTGAAAAAAGGCGACGTCCGTAAGGCCGTTGTCGTTCGCACTGCCAAAGAAGTTCGTCGTGAAGATGGCACCGCCATCCGCTTCGACCGCAACGCTGCTGTTATCCTGAATAACAACAACGAGCCTGTCGGCACCCGTATCTTCGGGCCGGTAGTTCGTGAGCTGCGTGCGAAGAACTTCATGAAAATCATCTCGCTCGCTCCGGAGGTGCTGTAATCATGGCTGCTAAACTTCGCAAAGGTGACAAGGTCATCGTCCTGTCCGGCAAGGACAAGGGCAAGACGGGCACCATCTCGTCTGTTGACCCCAAGTCGAACAAGGCCATCGTTGACGGCGTGAAAATCGCCATCCGCGCAACGCGCCAGACACAGACATCTCAGGGCGGCCGCATCCCCAAGGCGATGCCGATCGACCTGAGCAACCTCGCACTGGTGGATGCCAATGGCAAAGCCACGCGCGTAGGTTTCAAAATCGAAGGCGACAAGAAAGTGCGCTTTGCCAAGACCACGGGGGACGTGATCGATGCTTGATACCGCAACCTACACACCCCGCCTTCAGGCCGAATACCGCGAGAAGATCCGCGCCGCCCTGAAAGAGGAATTCGGCTACAAGAACGACATGATGATCCCCAAGCTGGACAAGATCGTTCTGAACATCGGCTGCGGTGCCGAAGCCGTGCGCGACAGCAAAAAAGCCAAGTCGGCTCAGGAAGACCTGACCGCGATTGCAGGCCAGAAGGCTCTGACAACCGTGGCCAAGAAATCCATCGCTGGTTTCCGCGTACGTGAAGACATGCCTTTGGGTGCGAAAGTTACCCTGCGTGGCGACCGCATGTACGAATTCCTTGATCGTCTGATCACGATCGCAATGCCCCGTATCCGTGACTTCCGCGGCATCTCGGGCAAGAGCTTTGACGGCCGTGGCAACTACGCCATGGGCATGAAAGAGCATATCGTGTTCCCCGAAATCGACTTCGACAAAGTTGACGAGACTTGGGGTATGGACATCGTGATCGCCACCACGGCGAAAACCGACGCTGAAGCCAAGGCGCTGTTGAAAGCTTTCAACATGCCCTTCAATTCATAAGCGCGGGAAGGATTAGAAATGGCTAAGAAATCCATGATTGAGCGCGAGAAGAAGCGCGAAGCACTGGTCAAAAAGTACGCTGAGAAGCGCGCGGCTCTGAAAGAGATCGTGAGCGACGAAAGCAAACCGATGGAAGAGCGTTTCCGCGCTTCCCTGAAACTGGCGAAACTGCCGCGCAACAGCTCTGCTGTGCGTCTGCACAACCGTTGCCAGCTGACGGGCCGCCCGCACGCCTACTATCGTAAACTGAAAATTTCGCGGATCGCGCTGCGGGACCTCGGCTCTTCGGGCCAAATCCCCGGCATGGTCAAGTCGAGCTGGTAAGGAGCGCATCAGATGAACGATCCTATCGCAGATATGCTGACACGCATCCGTAACTCTTCGCTGCGCGGCAAATCCACCGTCTCCACACCGGCTTCCAAGCTGCGTGCATGGGTCTTGGACGTGCTGGCCGACGAAGGCTACATCCGCGGCTACGAAAAAGTCACGGGCGCCGATGGCCACCCCGCCATCGAGATCAGCCTCAAGTACTACGAAGGCGAACCTGTTATTCGTGAGCTGAAGCGGGTTTCCAAGCCCGGTCGTCGCGTCTACATGGCCGTCAATGACATCCCCGTTGTCCGTCAGGGCCTCGGCGTGTCGATTGTCTCCACCTCCAAAGGTGTGATGTCGGACGCATCTGCACGCTCTGCCAATGTTGGCGGCGAAGTGCTCTGCACCGTATTCTAAGGAGAAGACAATGTCTCGTATTGGTAAGAAACCAGTCGCCATGCCTTCGGGCGTCTCGGCATCGGTGAGCGGTCAGACGATCGAAGTGAAGGGCCCCAAGGGCACCCGCAGCTTCCGCGCAACTGACGACGTGACCCTGACGGTCGAAGACGATGCAATCTCTGTGACACCGCGTGGCAAGTCCAAGCGCGCACGTCAGCAGTGGGGCATGTCCCGCACCATGATTGAAAACCTCGTGACCGGCGTCACCGAGGGCTTCAAGAAGGAGCTGGAAATCCAGGGTGTTGGTTATCGTGCGGCCGTCAATGGCAACACGCTGAAACTGAACCTCGGCCTCAGCCACGATGTAGACTACGTTGCGCCCGAAGGCGTCACCGTGACAGCACCGAAGCAGACCGAAATCGTTGTGGAAGGCATTGACGAACAGCTTGTTGGTCAGGTCGCCGCGAACATCCGTGCATGGCGCAAGCCCGAGCCCTATAAGGGCAAAGGCATCCGCTATAAGGGTGAGTTCGTGTTCCGCAAAGAAGGCAAGAAGAAGTAAGGAACGGAAAGATGGCAAACACCAAAAGACAGCTGTTCCTGAAACGCCGCATGCGCGTTCGGAACAAACTCCGCAAAGTGAACGCCGGGCGTCTTCGCCTGTCGGTACACCGTTCGTCCAAAAACATCTCGGCTCAGCTGATCGACGATGTGAACGGCGTGACACTGGCTTCCGCTTCCTCGATGGAAAAGGATCTGGGCGTTTTCGGCAAGAACAACATCGAAGCAGCGACCAAGGTCGGTGCCGCGATTGCCGAACGTGCCAAGAAAGCTGGCGTCGAAGAAGCATACTTCGACCGTGGCGGCTTCCTCTTCCACGGCAAGGTAAAGGCTCTGGCCGACGCCGCGCGTGAAGGTGGTTTGAAGATCTGATTGTGCGGTGCGTGGGCAACCACGCACCCGCTTTCATATGGAGGCTGTGCCCCGCGCATAGCTTTCCTTCGAAGAGGGCCGGGTTGGCCCTCTCGATGATCCGGGGGCCAAGGGCTCACCAGGATTGATCCTAAGGGCCTCAGGGCCACAGAAAAAGGAAGATGCCAGATGGCAAGAGATGACAACCGTGGGGGCAACCGCCGCAACCAACGCGACGAAACCCCGGAATTCGCTGACCGTCTGGTCGCGATCAACCGCGTGTCCAAGACCGTTAAGGGTGGTAAGCGTTTCGGCTTCGCCGCACTCGTGGTCGTGGGCGATCAGAAAGGCCGCGTGGGCTTTGGTAAGGGTAAAGCGAAAGAAGTACCCGAGGCCATCCGCAAGGCGACTGAGCAAGCCAAGCGTCAGATGATCCGCGTTCAACTGCGCGAAGGCCGCACCCTGCACCACGACATGCATGGTCGCCACGGCGCAGGCCGCGTTATCATGCGTACAGCACCTGAAGGTACCGGTATCATCGCCGGTGGTCCGATGCGTGCCGTGTTCGAGATGCTGGGCGTGAAAGACGTTGTGTCCAAATCGGTCGGTTCGCAGAACCCCTACAACATGATCCGCGCCACTCTGGACGGTCTGAAGAAAGAGCAATCGCCCCGTTCCGTCGCGCAGCGTCGCGGCAAGAAAGTGGCTGACATTCTGCCCAAGCGTGAAGACAACGTAGAGTCCTCCGCACAAGTGGCTGAGGAGGCATAAGCATGGCCAAGACACTCGTAATCAAGCAGGTCGGCTCGCCGATCCGCCGCCCCGCCAAGCAAAAGGCAACTTTGGTTGGCTTGGGACTGAACAAAATGGGTCGTACCCGTGAGCTGGAAGATACCCCTTCGGTCCGCGGCATGATCAACAAGGTCTCGCATATGGTTGAGATCGTCGAAGAGAAAGGCTGAACTTTGGTTCAGCGGTAGAGTGGGGGACCACTCTACGAAAGCGCCTCGCAGGGAACTGCGGGGCGTTTTGTTTTCTTTCGGTCAGTTCTGGGGCTCAAAACCAACTTGATCCCAAAGGAGTGTCCTTGCTTCCTCCCAAAGTTCTCTGTCATCAGGTTCGATATAGTCGAGGGCGCGATAAAGACGGTTTATGCCGGCATTCAGTTCGCCTTCTAAGATCAGGCACTTCGCCTCTTCCACCCATGCTGCGTTTCTTTTTGCTACCAAATTATTTGTCGCATTCTCCGCTGCGACGAGTTGATTTAGTAAGGCTCGGTCCCTCGCGATCACCTTCTGATCATCTCGGCGTGCATCGTAATAAGGTTCGTTCCCGCGGCGGATCAAATTGGACACCCGATTTGCGGTTTCGGCAAACGCTACGATTTTAGGAAGCGCTTCGGTGCAATCGCTTGCGTCCAGTAGGGCTTCATACTCATCTTCCATTGCTTCTAGGTCTTCCAGCGTTATCGGCTGGCTGTCTGAATCAAATATCTCATAACGCGACAAAGCAGTTTCGTCGTTTTCCGCAGCATGAATGGAACTCGCCATCAAAATGAACGGAAATAGCAATTCTCTTTTTCTCATAATCTCTCACACTATACTAAAACGAATGGGGTAAGATTGAACTTTAGTTGCGGGCCCTAGCAACCTCAAAGTTTCAGAGAGCTATCCGGGTTGGTATTACGTTGTAAAATTCTAACTGAATGCGAGTCTTGGCCGGGGCTCTGCCACCCCCCTTGTCACCCGCCACGCCATCCCCTATACGCCCCCGGTGGCCCGTGTTGGGTCGCAATGGAATCGCAACGCCGCGTTTGGCCACTCCCGTCGCTGGGGGCCATTTCCGGCATAAGGAGAAGCGACATGAAACTGCACGAACTTTCCGACAACGAAGGCGCAACCAAGAAGCGTATGCGCGTTGGCCGTGGTCCCGGCTCTGGCAAGGGTAAGATGGGTGGCCGTGGTATCAAGGGTCAAAAGTCCCGTTCCGGTGTCAGCATCAACGGCTACGAAGGCGGCCAGATGCCAATCTACCAGCGTCTGCCCAAGCGTGGCTTCAACAAGCCAAACCGCAAATCTTTCGCTGTTGTGAACCTGGGCCTGATCCAGAAATTCATCGACGCCAAGAAGCTCGACGCCGGCAACACCATCGACGGTGCCGCCCTGATCGCTTCCGGTCTGGTCCGTCGTGAGCTGGACGGTATCCGCGTTCTGGCAAAGGGTGACATCACCTCCAAGATCGACCTGAACGTCGCTGGCGCTTCCAAGTCCGCCATTGAGGCGGTGGAGAAAGCAGGCGGCAAGGTGACCGTGACCGCCCCCAAGGCGGCCGAGGCATCCGAGTAAAGCGGCCTTAAGGCTTGTGAGCGGCGCGCCAGCCGCTTACATATCCTCAAGTTTTCCCGAACGCCGCCCGCCGGAAAACGGCCCGGGCGGCGTTTTCGCAACAAAAGAAGAGACCCCTCATGGTATCTGCCGTCGAAAACATGGCCGCGAACACGAGCTGGGCCGCATTGGGCAAGGCAACAGACCTGCGCAATCGGATCCTGTTCACACTCGGGCTGCTTATCGTTTACCGCCTTGGCACCTTTATCCCGGTGCCCGGCATCGACGGCGGCGCACTGCGTGACTTCATGGAGAGCGCGGGCCAAGGCATCGGCGGCATGGTGTCGATGTTCACCGGCGGCGCGCTTGGCCGGATGGGTATCTTCGCTCTGGGCATCATGCCCTATATTTCGGCCTCGATCATCGTTCAGTTGCTGACCTCCATGGTCCCGGCGCTGGAACAGTTGAAAAAAGAGGGCGAACAGGGGCGCAAGAAGATCAACCAGTACACGCGCTACGGCACCGTGGCGCTGGCGACCCTGCAGTCCTACGGTCTTGCGGTCAGCCTCCAGGCTGGTGACATCGTGGCCGATGGGCAGATGGGCTTTAGCTTCATCGCCGCCTGTATGATTACCCTCGTCGGCGGCACCATGTTCCTGATGTGGCTGGGTGAGCAGATCACCGCACGCGGCATCGGCAACGGCATCTCGCTGATCATCTTCGTCGGCATCATCGCCGAGGTTCCCGCCGCCATCGCGCAGTTCTTCGCTTCGGGCCGCTCCGGTGCGATCAGCCCTGCGGTGATCGTGGGTGTGCTGGTCATGGTGATTGCGACGATCATGTTCGTAGTCTTCATGGAGCGCGCGCTGCGGAAAATACACATCCAATACCCCCGCCGTCAGGTCGGGATGAAGATGTATGACGGCGGTACCAGCCACCTGCCGGTAAAGGTGAACCCGGCGGGCGTGATCCCGGCGATCTTCGCCTCGTCCTTGCTGCTTCTGCCGGTTACCGTCAGCACGTTTTCGGGCAATTCCACCAGCCCGGTGATGTCGTGGCTTCTGGCGAACTTCGGCCCCGGCCAGCCGCTTTACCTGCTGTTCTTCGTGGCGATGATCGTCTTCTTTGCTTATTTCTATACCTTCAACGTCAGCTTCAAACCTGATGACGTGGCCGACAACCTGAAGAACCAGAACGGCTTTGTCCCTGGCATCCGCCCCGGCAAGCGCACCTCCGAGTATCTGGAGTATGTGGTCAACCGCATCCTCGTTCTCGGCTCGGCCTATCTGGCGGCGGTCTCTGTTCTGCCCGAGATTCTGCGCGGCCAGTTCGCCATTCCCTTCTACTTCGGTGGCACCTCGGTGCTGATCGTCGTCTCGGTCACCATGGATACGATCCAACAGGTTCAAAGCCATCTGCTGGCGCACCAGTATGAAGGTCTGCTTGAGAAGTCTCAGCTGCGCGGCAAAGGCGCGGGCAAAGGCAAAGGTACACGCAAGAAACGGAGCCCCGTACGTCGATGAATATTATCCTACTCGGGCCTCCGGGCGCAGGCAAAGGCACCCAAGCACGTCATCTGGTCGAGACCCGCAACATGGTTCAGCTCTCCACCGGCGACATGCTGCGTGAAGCCAAGGACAGCGGCACGGAGATGGGCAAGATCGTGGCCGATGTCATGGACCGCGGCGCGCTGGTCACCGATGAGATCGTCATCGGCCTGATCCGCGAAAAGCTTACCGACAAAGCCGAGCATGGCGGCTTTATTTTTGACGGTTTCCCCCGCACGCTGGCGCAGGCCGACGCGCTGGCCGATTTGATGCAGCAAGAGGGCCAGACCCTCGACGCCGTGATCGAGATGAAGGTCGACGATGAGGCACTGGTCGCCCGCATCACCGCACGCTCGACCTGTGCGTCCTGCGGCGAGGTCTACAACGACCTGACCAAGCCGATCCCCGAAGATGGTAAATGTAGCAACTGCGGCGGGACCGAGTTCAAGCGCCGCGCGGACGACAATGAGGAAAGCCTCAAAACCCGTCTGATGGCCTACTACAAACAGACCTCTCCGCTGATTGGCTATTACTATGCCAAAGAGATGCTCAGCGGTGTGAATGGTCTGGGTCAGATCGAAGAAGTCCGCGGCGCAATTGCGCAGATTCTCGACAAGTGATTGCCCGGTGGTGCGGGCAGGGGCGACGCCGCCTTTCGCTCCGCGCCGCCGATTCTACGGGAGTTTTGTGCAAGGCTTGACGCCCTGCGCAAAACCTCATAGTCACCCCTATCTCGCAAGAGAATCAAATTGCGGCAAGGGTTCCGCCCAGCCCCGCAAGATCACCTGATCAGCCTCAGCCCGATGGCCCAAACGCCTCGGGCTTGTGTTGTGAAAAAAGGGTCTGGAACGACGGACCCGCAACGAAAAGGAATAGCTAACGTGGCACGTATTGCCGGCGTAAACATCCCGACTGCAAAGCGGGTTCCAATCGCCCTCACCTATATCACCGGTATTGGCACCTCCTCCGCCAAAGCCATCTGCGAAGCCGTTGGCATCGACGCGACCCGTCGCGTTAACGAACTGTCCGACGCCGAAGTTCTGGCCGTGCGTGAGCACATCGACGCCAACTACACCGTCGAAGGCGACCTGCGTCGTGACACGCAGATGAACATCAAACGTCTGATGGACCTTGGTTGCTACCGTGGCCTGCGCCATCGTCGTAACCTGCCCGTCCGTGGTCAGCGTACCCACACCAATGCTCGCACCCGCAAAGGCCCCGCAAAGGCCATTGCTGGCAAGAAGAAATAAGGGAGGGTCTGATCAATGGCACGCGATAAGACAAAGACCAAGCGTAAGGTCTCCAAGAACATCGCCGCAGGCGTGGCGCATGTGAACTCGAGCTTTAACAACACCAAGATCCTAATCTCGGATGTTCAAGGCAACGCAATCTCCTGGTCCTCCGCTGGCACCATGGGCTTCAAAGGGTCGCGTAAATCGACACCCTATGCCGCTCAGATGGCCGCAGAAGATGCTGGCCGCAAGGCGCAGGATCACGGTGTCAAGACGCTGGAAGTCGAAGTACAGGGCCCCGGTTCGGGTCGTGAATCCGCACTCCGCGCTCTGGCGGCTGCCGGTTTCAACATCACGTCGATCCGTGATGTGACCCCGATGGCCCACAACGGCTGCCGCCCGCCCAAACGCCGCCGCGTTTAAGCCGGGACTGTTTTACATGGGGTCGCGCCTTGCGTGCGGCCCCATACCGCTTTTCAGAAACCTCGAGCGTTTGTGTCATTTGGACATGAGGCACAAACAAGGATGGAGGGACGCATGATCCACAAGAATTGGGCTGAATTGATCAAGCCGCAACAGCTTGACGTCAAGCCGGGCAACGACCCCGCACGTCAGGCGACCGTCATGGCCGAACCGCTGGAGCGGGGCTTTGGCCTGACCCTCGGCAACGCGCTGCGCCGCGTGCTGATGTCCTCGCTGCAGGGCGCGGCGATCACATCTGTGCAGATCGACAACGTACTGCACGAGTTTTCCTCCGTCGCCGGTGTGCGCGAAGACGTGACCGACATCATCCTGAACCTCAAGGGCGTCAGCCTGCGCATGGAAGTCGAAGGCCCCAAGCGCCTGTCGATCTCTGCCAAAGGTCCGGGCGTTGTGACCGCCGGTGACATCTCCGAATCCGCCGGTATCGAGATTCTGAACCGCGAGCACGTGATCTGCCACCTCGACGATGGTGCAGATGTCTACATGGAGCTGACCGTCAACACCGGCAAGGGCTATGTTTCCGCAGACAAGAACAAGCCGGAAGATGCGCCCATCGGTCTGATCCCGATCGACGCGATCTATTCGCCGGTCAAGAAGGTCTCCTATGACGTGCAGCCCACCCGTGAGGGCCAGGTGCTGGACTATGACAAGCTGACCATGAAAGTGGAAACAGACGGTTCCATCACGCCGGATGACGCCGTGGCCTTTGCCGCGCGCATCTTGCAGGACCAACTGGGCATCTTCGTGAACTTCGACGAGCCGGAATCGGCGTCCCGTCAGGACGACGACGATGGTCTTGAGTTCAACCCGCTGCTGCTCAAGAAAGTCGACGAGTTGGAACTGTCTGTGCGTTCGGCAAACTGCCTGAAGAACGACAACATCGTCTATATCGGCGACCTGATCCAGAAGACCGAAGCCGAGATGCTGCGCACCCCGAACTTCGGCCGCAAATCCTTGAACGAGATCAAGGAAGTGCTGTCGGGCATGGGTCTGCACCTTGGCATGGATGTCGAAGACTGGCCGCCAGAAAACATCGAAGACCTCGCCAAGAAGTTCGAGGATTCGTTCTAAGAGACACGGACCCGGAAACTTTTAAAGTTTCCGGGCCGATTTCTTCAAAAGAAATCGGGCGCCGTTACGACCGGGCGCAAGCCCCAAGGAGAGCCCAAGACACGCATCGCGGGCCAGACAAAGCAAAACCGCCCGTAGAGGGCTTCACGATTGGAGTAAGACAATGCGTCACGCACGTGGATACCGCCGCCTGAACCGTACACATGAACACCGCAAGGCGCTGTTCTCGAACATGGCAGGCTCGCTCATCGAGCATGAGCAAATCAAAACAACCTTGCCGAAAGCCAAGGAACTCAAGCCGATCATCGAAAAGATGATCACGCTGGCCAAACGCGGCGATCTGCACGCCCGTCGTCAGGCCGCCGCCAAGCTGAAAGAAGACCAGTATGTCGCGAAACTGTTCGACATCCTCGGCCCGCGCTACAAAGACCGCCAAGGTGGTTACGTTCGCGTTCTGAAAGCTGGCTTCCGCTATGGTGACATGGCGCCTATGGCGATCATCGAATTCGTCGACCGCGACCGCGACGCCAAAGGCGCCGCCGACAAAGCGCGTCTGGCCGAAGAAGACGCCGCAGAATAAGATCTCGCAGATTGCGGAATGGAAAGCCCTGCCATTTGGCGGGGCTTTTTCGTTGTCGCGGCAGAGATTTCAAGATCATTCCGAAATGGGAGTTGCGCCAGCCGGGGCGGCTGCGCATATCTGACGGCATGAGATATTTGCTGATGATCCTGACGCTGCTTGCCGCCCCCCTAGCGGCGCAGCAGGTGCCCAGTTCCGCCGCGCAGATGCAGTTGAGTTTCGTGCCACTGGTCAAACAGGCCACCCCCGCGGTGGTCAACATCTACGCCCGCATCCTGACCAAGCCACAGCGCACGCCGCTTCAGGCCGACCCGTTTTTCGAACGGTTCTTTCGGGATCCCTTCTCAGAGCGGCCGCGCGTGCAGAATTCGCTCGGCTCCGGGGTGATTCTATCGGCGGATGGCATCGTGGTGTCGAACTATCATGTGGTGGGCACGGCGACTGATATCCGTGTGGTCCTGAATGACCGGCGCGAGTTCAGTGCCCATGTCCTTCTGGGGGATGCGGAGAGCGATCTGGCGATTCTCAAGCTGGAAGGCGCGGCGGACCTGCCGTTTCTTGAGTTGCGCAATAGTGATGCGGTGGAGGTGGGTGAGCTTGCCTTGGCCATCGGCAATCCCTTCGGCGTGGGGCAGACGGTGTCGAGTGGGATCGTCTCGGGTCTTGCGCGGTCGGGGGCGGCGGATAATGGCGGGCAGGGCTATTTCATTCAGACCGATGCGCCGATCAACCCCGGCAACTCGGGCGGGGCGTTGATTGACATGGCGGGGCGGCTTATCGGGGTGAACACCTCGATCTTGACGCGCTCTGGCGGCAGCAACGGCATCGGCTTTGCGATCCCCGCTGATCTGGTCGCGGCCTTTGTCGCGCAGGCCCGCGCGGGGGAGGTGGCGTTCAGCCGCCCTTGGGCGGGTTTGGCCGGGCAACCGGTGGATGCGGATATGGCTGGGCCGCTGGGGCTGGATCGACCGGGCGGGATCATCGTCTCGGGGCTGCATCGCGCCAGCCCCTTCAACGCGGCGGGGCTGCAGGTGGGGGATGTCATCGTCAGCGTCGATGACCAGCCGGTCAATACGCCGTCAGAGATGGTCTACCGCATGTCGGTCGCCGGTCTTGGGCATTCCGCGCGTGTGGGCGTCAGGCGCGATGGCGTTCTGCAAGAGATGACGGTGGCGCTGATCGCCGCCCCGGATGAACCGGACCGGGCCGAGGTCACGCTGGGCACCCGGAGCCTTTTGCCCGGATTGCGCGCTGCGCGAATCAATCCGGCGGTGATTTCGGAACTGAACCTGCCGCTGGAAAGCAGTGGCGTCGTGGTCATGGATGCGGGCCGCTATGGCCCGCGTGTGGGGCTGCGGGATGGTGATGTGATCCTTTCGGTGAATGGGCTAGAGGTGGCAGAGACGCATAGTTTGGCCGCCCTGCTGTCGGGCGAGGTGCGGCGCATTCAAATGGTCATTCAACGCGGCGACCGGCGTGTCGCACTGCGGTTCAGGGGGTAGCGTGGCGGATCTATTTGGTGACGGCGACCCAGCGGCAGAGGCCGGGCACCGCCCCTTGGCGGATCGGTTGCGGCCGCGCGCGCTGTCCGAGGTGATTGGGCAAGAAAAAGTGCTTGGCCCCGATGCGCCGCTGTCGGTGATGTTGGCCGCGGGCGCGCTGTCTTCGCTGATCTTCTGGGGGCCGCCCGGCGTTGGCAAGACCACCATCGCGCGGCTTCTGGCGGATGAGACCGATCTGCATTTCGTGCAGATCAGCGCGATTTTCTCGGGCGTGCCGGAACTGCGAAAGGTTTTCGACGCGGCCAAGATGCGGCGGCGGCAGGGGCAGGGGACGCTTTTGTTTGTCGACGAAATCCACCGTTTCAACAAGGCGCAGCAGGATGGGTTCTTGCCGCATATGGAGGATGGCACGATCCTTCTGGTCGGTGCCACCACCGAGAACCCGAGTTTCGAATTGAACGCCGCTGTGTTGTCCCGCGCGCAGGTGCTGGTGCTGGAACGCCTGCCGCTCACCGATCTGGAGCGATTGGCGCAGCGGGCCGAGCGCGAGTTGGGCAAGCCCCTGCCGTTGCAGCCCGAGGCGCGCGAGGCGCTTTTGGAGATGGCCGATGGCGACGGGCGGGCGCTGCTCAACCTGATCGAGCAGGTCACGGCGTGGAAGGGCGATGCGCCGCTCGACAAGGCGGGGCTGTCGAAACGCCTTATGCGGCGGGCCGCGCAATACGACAAATCGGGGGATTCGCATTACAACCTGATTTCCGCGCTGCACAAATCCATGCGCGGCTCGGACCCGGACGCGGCGCTTTATTGGCTGGGCCGGATGCTGGAGGGGGGGGAGGACCCGCGCTACCTGATGCGGCGCATTACCCGCATGGCGGTTGAGGACGTTGGCCTCGCCGATCCGCAAGCGCAGGCTTTCTGCCTTCAGGCGTGGGAGACCTACGAACGGCTTGGCAGCCCCGAGGGGGAGTTGGCCATCGCGCAGGCGCTGACCTACATCTGCCTCGCGCCGAAATCCAACGCCGTCTACAAAGCCTACAAGGGGGCCCGCAGGCTGGCCCGCAGCACCGGGTCAGAGCCGCCGCCCAAGCATATCCTCAACGCGCCCACTAAGCTGATGAAGGAGCAGGGCTACGGCAGCGGCTATGCCTATGACCACGACGCCGAAGACGGGTTCTCGGGGCAGAACTACTTTCCCGACACGATGGAGCGCCCCAGCCTTTACGAGCCGGTCGAACGTGGCTTCGAACGGGAGTTGAAAAAGCGACAGGATTACTTCGCGGGGCTGCGGGCCAAGCGGAAAACTTGACTCCGGGCCGCGCCCGCGCGATGGGGTATCGATGATGAAAACACTGATCATGGTGGCGCTCGGCGGCGCTCTGGGCGCGTGCTTGCGCTACCTTGTCGGTCTGACCGTCGGCTTCCCGCTGGGCACGCTGGCGGTGAATGTCGCGGGCTCGCTCGCAATTGGGGTGGTCTGGGTCGCGCTGGCCGATAAGGTGCTGTTGCTGCCCTTTCTGATGACCGGCCTGCTGGGCGGCTTCACCACCTTTTCGGCGTTTTCACTCGACACGATGCGGCTGCTTGAGACAGGCCGCGCCGCTGTCGCATTTTCATATGTGGGGGCCTCGGTGATCTTGTCGCTGGCCGCCTGTTTGCTGGGCCTCTGGGTGGCCCGAGAGGTATTGGCATGAGCCGCGTACAAACCATTACCGTCGCCGAAGGCGATGGCGACCAGCGGCTTGACCGTTGGTTCAAGCGGATGTTTCCGCAGATCAATCAGGGGCTCATCGAGAAGATGTGCCGCAAGGGCGAGATCCGCGTCGATGGAGGCCGGGTCAAGGCCAATACGCGGCTCGAAGCCGGCCAAGAGGTGCGCGTGCCGCCGCTGCCCGACAGCGCCCCGCCGCCGCCGCCAAAGCGGACGCGCATTACCGATGCTGATGCCAAGATGATCCGCAACTGCGTGATCTACCGCGACGAGCATGTCATCGCGCTGAACAAACCGCCGGGACTGGCGGTGCAGGGCGGCTCGGGGCAGGCGGACCGCCATGTCGATGCGTTGTCTGAGGCGTTGATCTTTGACGCCGAGGAAAAACCGCGTCTGGTGCACCGGCTTGACCGTGATACCTCGGGCGTGCTGCTGCTGGCGCGGACCCGTCTGGCGGCCAAGGCGCTCACAGCGGCGATGCGGCACCGCGAGACGCGCAAGATTTACTGGGCCATCGTCGCCGGTGTGCCGACGCCGTACTTGGGCGAAATCAAATACGGTCTCGTTAAAGCTGGTGGTCATGGCCGCAGCGGCGAGGGCGAGAAGATGATCGCCGTGCATCCGCGCGATATGGATGACACGCCCGGCGCGAAACGGGCGCATACGCTCTATGCCACGCTGTTCCGCGTCGGCTCGCGCGCGTCTTGGGTGGCGATGGAGCCAGTCACCGGCCGCACGCACCAGCTGCGCGCGCATATGGCCGAGATCGGGCATCCGATCGTCGGCGATGGGAAATACGGCGGCTCGGGGCAAGAGAACCTCGGCGACGGCTGGGGCGCGCAACTGGGCGGGATCATCTCGAAAAAGCTGCACCTGCACGCGCGGATGATGCGGTTTGAGCATCCCCATACCCGCAAGACGGTTACCATCACCGCCGAGTTGCCCGAACATATGGCGCATAGCTGGGACACCTTTGGCTGGACCGAAGATCTGGCCGACGAAGACCCATTTGAGTCGCTGCAATGAGCAAGCCACTGCGTTTGGTGATCTTTGACGTCGACGGCACGCTGGTCGACAGCCAAGGCGATATCGTGGCCGCGATGACGGCGGCCTTTGCGGCTGTCGACGCGCCCGCGCCGAGCCGTGCCGAGATCCTGTCGATCGTCGGCCTGTCGCTTGATGTGGCAATGACCGTACTGGCGCCCACACGCCCGACCGGCGATCACCTTGCGATGGTGGAGGCCTATAAGGCCGCCTATATGACCCTGCGGGCCGAGGCGGGTGTTGCGCAATCCTCGCCGCTTTATCCTGGCGCGCTGGACACGTTGCGGCGCCTTCACGGCGAGCCGGAGGTGCTGTTGGGCGTGGCCACCGGCAAGTCGAAACGCGGGCTTGATAAGTTGATCGCCGGGCACGGGCTGGAAGGGCTTTTCATCACGCAGCAGGTCGCAGATTTTCACCCCTCCAAGCCGCATCCATCGATGATCCATCAGGCGATGGCCGATGCCGGTGTGGGGCCGGAGGCGACGGTGATGATCGGCGATACCTCTTTCGACATGGACATGGCCGCCGCCGCCGGGGTGACCGGGATCGGGGTCAAATGGGGCTATCACGGCCCGGAACGGTTGGCCGCTGCCGCGCATCTGGTTGAGGATTTCGCGGCGCTGCCCGCCCTGCTGGAACAAATCTGGAGCATTCCCGCATGAGTGACTGGAAAGCCAAACGCTTTTGGAAAGACGCCGCCGTGGTCGCGGTCGAGGACGGTTTCACCGTGGAATTGGATGGCCGCCGGGTGAAGACCCCGGCCAAGCGGCTTCTGACCCTGCCGACCCGCGCCATGGCCGATGCCGTGGCCGCCGAATGGCAGGCGCAGGAAAAGCAGATCGATCCCCGCACAATGCCGGTGACGAAAACCGCAAATGCCGCGATCGACAAGGTCGCGGTGCAAAAGGCCGAGGTCGTCGACATGCTGGCGGCCTATGGGGACAGTGACCTGCTGTGCTACCGCGCCGACAGCCCCGAAGAATTGGTCGCCCGGCAGGCAGCGCAGTGGGATCCGATGCTGGATTGGGCGGCAGAGACACTCGGCGTCCGTCTGGAGCCGCGACAGGGTATCATGCATGCCCCGCAAACGCCCGAAGCCTTGGCCGAGTTGCACCGCCGGACGGCGCGGCTCGATGCGTTCGAATTGGCGGCATTTCATGACCTTGTCAGCCTGACCGGTTCGCTGATCCTTGGCTTTGCCGCGCTTGAACAAGCCTTTGACCCCGAAGAGATTTGGGCCTTGTCGCGGCTGGATGAGAATTGGCAGGCCGAGCAGTGGGGCCGTGATGACGTGGCCGAGCAAGAGGCCGAAATCAAGCGACAAGCGTTTTTACATGCATGTGCAATTATCGTGCTTTGCAAAGCTGCTTAACTTGATAAAAGCTTTGCCATGCGATGTGAAAACGCGCCCTGATTTTGCCCATCGCGCCCTTGACCTTCAAACCTGAATCCGCCCACACTGCTTTTCATTGAGCAGGGGGAACCCTGCGCAAGATCGCTTTCGGCGTCACCTGACGTCGGATTAACCGCCAGTGAACGTGGCGGACTATCAGGAAGAGGTAAAAATGAAAAAAACCGTAATTTTTGGCGCGCTGACCGTTGCTGGCCTTGCGGCCGGTGCTGCTGGTGCCGCCACGCTTGATGACGTCAAGGCCCGCGGCAAGCTGAACTGTGGCGTGACCACAGGCCTTGCTGGCTTTGCCGCGCCGAATGCTAACGGCGAATGGGAAGGTTTCGACGTGGCTGTGTGCCGTGCCGTTGCCGCCGCCGTACTGAGCGACAAGAACGCCGTGGAATTCGTGCCGACAACCGGCAAGACCCGCTTCACCGCGCTGGCCTCGGGCGAGATCGACTTCCTCGCACGGAACACCACATGGACCTTCAGCCGTGACACCGACCTGAAGTTCGACTTCATCGGCGTCAACTACTACGACGGTCAGGGCTTCATGGTCCCCAAAGCGCTTGGCGTTTCCTCGGCCAAGGATCTGGACGGCGCGACCGTCTGCATCCAGACCGGCACAACAACCGAGCTGAACCTCGCGGACTTCTTCCGCAAGAACAACATCAGCTATGAGCCGGTGCCTGTCGAAACCAACGCCGAAGGCCAACAGCAGTACCTTGCTGGTGCCTGCGACACCTACACCACAGACGCATCCGGCCTTGCCGCGACACGCGCCACTTTTGAGAACCCCGGCGAGCACGTGCTGCTGCCCGAGATCATCTCGAAAGAGCCGCTCGGCCCGCTGGTCCGTCACGGCGACAACGACTGGGGCGACATCACCCGCTGGGTGCTGAACGCGCTGATCGCTGCTGAAGAACTGGGTGTCACATCCGCCAACATCGAAGAGATGACCGGCAACACCAACAACCCTGAGATCGCTCGCCTTCTGGGCACCGAAGGTACCTTGGGTGAGATGATCGGCCTCGACGCCGAGTGGGCCAAGCGCGCCATCATGGCCGAAGGCAACTACGGCGAGATCTTTGCCAAGAACATCGGCGAAGAGACCCCGATCGGTCTGGCACGCGGGCTGAACGCCCAGTGGACAGACGGTGGCCTGCTCTACGCACCGCCCTTCCGCTAAATAGCAAGCCAAGGGGCGCAGGAATTCCTGCGCCCTTTGTGCCTCTGGGGGCGCGAAGTGCCTTTGCGACACGAAAAACGGTCTAAAAACGACTGACAAAACCCCAACGAGACAATAAAAGCCCACGATCGAAGAAACGATCAACGACCAAAAATGATTCGGCCAAGGTGCGCCAAATGCACCAATAAAAAACAAGCCGGAACACAGGGATACATACATGACGACATTCTCCGACCCTCCCAAGGAGTCGTTCCGGCCATCTATGCTGTTGAGCGACACCCGCTATCGGTCGATTACCTTTCAGGTTATCGCACTTGCGCTGCTGGTCACGGCGATCTGGTATCTGGGATCGAACCTTGCCGCGAACCTTCGCGCCGCCGGGTTGAACATCTCTTTCCAGTTCCTCGGTAACCCCGCGGGCTATGACATCAACCAAACGCTGATCCCCTATACCAGCCAGTCGTCGAACCTTCAGGCGGCATGGGTCGGCATCATCAACACGCTGCTGGTGTCCTTCCTTGCCTGCGTGACGGCCACGATCTTTGGCGTCGTCGCCGGGGTTCTGCGCCTGTCGAACAACTGGCTTATCCGCAAGCTGATGGCAGGCTATGTCGAGATCTTCCGCAACATCCCGGTGCTGATCTGGATCCTGATCATCTACACCGTCATGACCGCCGCGATGCCCGCGCCTTCGGCCTTCCGGGGCGATGATCCGGCGTCGAGCATGATGCTGGGGTCTTTTGCCTTTACCAACCGGGGCGTCTATATCCCCGGTCCGGTCTGGGGACCGGGCTCGATGATCGTGGTGGCGACCTTTGTCGCCTCGGTGATCGGCGTCTTTGCCTACCGCCGCTATGCGACGAAACTGCTTTACGACACCGGTCGCCTGCTGCCGATGCTTTGGCCCTCGGTCGCGATCTTGTTGCTGCCGACGATCATCATGTTCTTCATCATGGGCATGCCGATCGGGCTGGATTACCCCGCGCTCAAAGGGTTCAACTTCCGCGGCGGCATCCAGATTGGTGCACCGCTGATCGCACTGTGGTTCGCCCTGTCGATCTACACCGGTGCTTTCATCGCCGAGAACGTCCGCGCGGGCATCCAAGCCGTCAGCAAGGGCCAGTCCGAAGCCGCTGCTGCCTTGGGGCTGCGGTCGGGCCGGATCATGAACCTTGTGGTGCTGCCGCAGGCGCTGCGCGTAATCATCCCGCCGCTGATCTCGAACTACCTCAACATCACCAAGAACTCCTCGCTGGCGATCCTCGTGGGCTATGCCGACATCACCGCCACACTGGGCGGGATCACCCTGAACCAAACCGGGCGGGCGATCGAATGTGTCGTCTTGTTGATGCTCTTCTACCTCGTCATCTCGCTGGGCATCTCCATGGTGATGAACGTCTACAACAACGCAACGAAGCTGAAGGAGCGTTAAGCCATGTCAGACACACATGCTGAATCCATCGCCTTCGTGCGCGAAACCTCACTGCCGCCTTCGGCACCGCCGGACAAGGTGGGCGGCCCGGTAAAGTGGGTGAAAGACAACCTCTTCCCGACATGGGCGAATGCCCTGCTGACGGTGGTGGCGCTTTATTTCCTCTATCTCTTGCTGGCCGGCTCTCTGCCATGGCTGTTGAACGGCGTTTGGTCGGCAAGCAGCCTGTCTGAATGTCGCGAGGTGCTGGACGGGGCTACGGGCGCCTGTTTCTCGGTGCTGAGTGAGCGTTGGCATCAGCTCCTATTCGGGTTCAAATATCCCAGTGATCAATACTGGCGTCCGACCCTCGCGTTGGTGCTGCTGTTCCTTGCGGTGGCCCCCGTGCTCTTCATCGACCTGCCGCGCAAGCTGCTTTATTTCACTGGAGTCTACCCGTTTCTGGCCTTCTGGCTGATCTGGGGCGGTCCAATCTGGGGGCCGATCTTTGCCCTCTTGGGCGTGATCGCGGGCTATATCGTCTATAGCCGTCTGGTGCAGAAAAGCTTTGCCATGGCGCTGGCGGGCGGCCTCGTTGCTGCGGTGATCGTCTGGTATATCGGTGGCTTCATCGGGGAGGCTTTGCGCCCCGCCTCGCCACTGCTGCAAGCGATCCCCAGCCGTGACCTTGGTGGCTTCATGCTCAACATGATGCTGGGCATCACCTGTGTGTCACTGTCGCTGCCGATCGGAATTGCGCTGGCTTTGGGGCGTCAGTCTCACCTGCCAATCGTCAAAGGCATCTGCGTGGTCTTTATCGAATTCGTCCGGGGCGTGCCGCTGATCACGCTCTTGTTCGTAGCGAACGTGATGCTGGCCTATTTCTTCCCGCCGGGCTCGGGCGTTGACCTCTTCATCCGCGTCGTGATCATGATCACCATGTTCTCTTCGGCCTATATCGCCGAGGTGATCCGGGGCGGTCTGGCCGCGCTGCCAAAGGGCCAATACGAGGCCGCAGACAGCCTTGGCCTTGATTACCCGCAGGCGATGCGGCTGATCATCCTGCCGCAGGCGCTGAAGATTTCGATCCCGGGCATCGTCAACATCGCGGTGGGCCTGTTCAAGGACACCACGCTGGTCTCGGTGATCTCGCTCTTCGATATCATCGGCATGATCCGCGGCCCGATCTTGGCCTCGACCGATTGGAACGGCGTCTACTGGGAGCTTTTCCTCTTTGCTTCCGTGCTGTTCTTCATCGTTTGCTACGGCATTTCTCAATACTCGCAGTGGCTGGAACGCCGTCTTGCGACTGACCATCGTTAAGGGAGGGTTCTCGCATGGCTGAGACCGCACAAATGAAAGTATCCGACGAAGTCGCGATTCGGATCGAGAACATGAACAAGTGGTATGGCGCGTTCCACGTGCTGCGCGACATCGACCTGACGGTGCACCGGGGCGAGCGTATCGTGATCTGCGGGCCCTCGGGCTCGGGGAAGTCGACGCTGATCCGCTGCATCAACGCTTTGGAAGAGCATCAGAAGGGCACCATCGAGGTCGACGGCACGCTGCTGAGTTCGGACCTCAAGAACATCGACAAGATCCGGTCAGAGGTCGGCATGTGCTTTCAGCACTTCAACCTCTTCCCGCATCTGACGATCCTTGAGAACTGCACGCTGGCGCCGATCTGGGTTCGCAAGACGCCCAAAAAGGAAGCCGAGGAAACGGCGATGCACTTCCTTGAAAAGGTGAAGATCCCCGATCAGGCCAATAAGTACCCCGGTCAGCTTTCGGGTGGTCAGCAGCAGCGTGTGGCGATTGCCCGTTCGCTTTGCATGCGCCCGCGCATCATGCTTTTCGACGAGCCGACATCGGCGCTTGATCCTGAGATGATCAAAGAGGTGCTCGACACGATGATCGAGCTTGCCGAAGAGGGCATGACGATGCTCTGCGTGACCCACGAGATGGGCTTTGCCCGTCAGGTGGCGAACCGGGTGATCTTTATGGACGAAGGCCAGATCGTTGAACAGAACGAGCCGGAAGCCTTCTTCAACAACCCACAGAGCCCGCGCACACAGTTGTTCCTGAGCCAGATTCTGGGGCACTAAGCCGCGTTAAAGCATGATAACCAACCAAACGCCCCGGCCAATCGGTCGGGGCGTTTTGCGTTTCAGACCAGTTGCTTGGGCACGGTAAAGGCGCGCAACCCGCCGCTGCCGGGGGCGAGGTCGGCCCAACTATCGATATCGAAATCCATCACCGTGGTCGCGCCGGAAGGATAGCGGTCAAAGGCATCCTGATCGGGCGTCTGCTGCAACAGCAGCGCTGCGGCAGCGGCAATACCGGGGTTATGCGCGACAAGCAGCAGGGTGTCGCCAGACGCTCGCTGGCGCAGGTTTGCTATGATCTCATCGGGTTCGGCGAGATAAAGCTGGCGGAGGTGTTCCACCGCGCAGCTTTCAGGCAGGTTCAAAAGCGCGCAGGTTTCGCGCGTGCGCGCCGCCGTGGAACAGAGCACTGCATCAGGCAGCAGCCCTTCAGCCCGCAGCCAGTTGCCAAGCGCTTCGGCAGCGCCACGCCCACGGGGATTCAGAGGGCGATCGTGATCGCTGGTCCCGTGGGACCAGTCCGATTTCGCATGTCGCATTAGGATCAGGCGGCGCATGTCATTCCTTTCACTGCTCGGCCCATCATAGGCGCGAAGCAGGGGCAGGGGGCAAGCGCTTTGACTTAGCCTTTGCGAATGATGCTGCCCGCGCCGTGCTCTGTAAAAAGCTCCAGCAAGCAGGCATTGGGCGCCCGCCCGTCAAGGATCACCGCCGCGCGCACGCCGCCTTCGAGTGCATCTAGTGCTGTCTGAACCTTGGGGATCATCCCGCCTGCAATGGTGCCATCGGCGATCATGTCGTTGATCTGGCTCGCCGTCAGGTCGGTCACCACCTCACCCGCGCCATCTTTGACGCCAGCCACGTCCGTGAGCAACAGGAGGCGGTCGGCCTTCAGCGCGCCCGCTATGGCGCCTGCGGCGGTGTCACCATTGATGTTATAGGTCTCACCGCCCCGGCCCATGCCAAGCGGTGCGATGACGGGAATGATGCCCTTGTCGGCAAAGTCACGCAGGATGCGCGGGTTCACCTGTGTCGGGTTGCCGACGAGGCCCAGAGCGGGGTCTTCGGGCTCGCAAACGATCAATCCGCTGTCCTTGCCCGAGACGCCCACGGCGCGTCCCCCCTGTTCGGAAATCGCCTGCACGATCCGCGCATTGACGAGGCCCGAGAGCACCATCTCGACCACTTCCATAGTTGCGGCATCAGTGACCCGCTTGCCGTTCACGAATTCGGATTTGATGTTCAGCCGCGCCAGCATGTCGTTGATCATCGGGCCGCCGCCATGGACGATCACCGGGTTCACACCCACCTGCCGCATCAGCGCCACATCGCGGGCGAATTCATCCATCGCCTCATCGCTGCCCATCGCATGACCGCCCAGTTTGATGACCACGGTGGCATCGGCATATCGTTGCAGGAAGGGCAGTGCTTGGCTGAGGGTTTGGGCGGTGGCGATCCAGTCGCGGTTCATGTCTTGCGTTCTCATCTGTTGACCCATGGGAAGCCGATAGCGGCGGAAAGTGCTATTCCAGCGTGGCGATGATGGCACGCAGGGTAGGGATGCCCCAGCCCTTTTCCGAAGACGTGACCACAATCTCGGGATAGGCGGCGGGGTGTTTGCTCAGCGCGTCTTTCACCTGCGTCAGGATCTTCTCGCGCTCGGATTCTTTCACCTTGTCTGCCTTGGTCAGCACGACCTGAAAGGTCACGGCAGAGCTGTCGAGCAGGGACATGATTTCGTTGTCGACCTTTTTGACGCCATGGCGCGCGTCGATCAGCACAAAGGCGCGGCGCAGGGTCTGACGGCCCGAAAGGTATTGCTTGAGCAGACGCTGCCATTTCTCGACCACCGGCAGCGGCGCGTTGGCATAGCCGTAGCCCGGCAGGTCAACGAGGTAATGCTCTTCGCCGGCCGTGAAGAAGTTAATCTCCTGCGTACGGCCGGGCGTGTTCGACGCCCGCGCCAGGGCCTTCATCCCCGTCAGCGCGTTGATCAGCGTCGATTTCCCGACGTTGGAACGGCCCGCAAAGCAGACCTCCATCCGGTCTGGGGGCGGCAGCCCGTCCATCGCCACCACGCCTTTGACGAATGTCGTCTCACCGGCGAAAAGCATCCGGCCTTTTTCGGCGCTCGGCGCGTCCGGCTCCTCGGCAATGGTGTAGTTCACTTGCATCAAATCAGCTCCAGTTCGTCGCCCACGGCGATCTCTCCGCCGGTGGTGACGGTCAGGGTAACACCGAAGTCTCGGTGACCCAATTGGTCAAGCGCGGCGAGCGTATCCACGTCGCGCGCGCCGGTGTCGGTGTTCACGGTCGTGGCAAGGCAGCGGGTGATGCGTTTTGACACATGCAGCCGCGCCTCGCCGATTTTCAGGTCGCGTCCGATCCATTCGAACTCATCCCACGGGGCCGCGCCGTCAAACCAGATGTTGCCGCGCCAGCGGGCGGTTTGCAGCGGGCTGCCGGCAAGCGCTTCGACTGCGGCATGGGAGGCCAGGCTATTGAGCGAGAGCGTCGGTTCGGCACTGTCGGTATAGCCGCGCCCGTCGAGCCGCAGGATATCTACGGGGGCGGCGCGGCCTTCGGCCACCAAGGGGCGCACCCAGTCAAGGAATGCGGCCTGTTCGCGATCGGGGTGAAAGGTGATCTCGCCGCGCGTCGGGTGGCGCAAGGTCAGCTTCTCTGTCGCCTCATCCAGCTTGGCCGTGATTGCCTGCAGCTGCGGCGAAGACGCCCCCCGCGTGAAATTCAAACACCGCGCCCAATCTCCGGGCGCGGCTTTGGATGCGTCATGGGCCACGGCCCAAAGCCGGTCATAGGGCATCGACTGCCCGGCGCGCAGGGTCACACGCTCAACCGTCTCGCGGCCATGGGCCTTGAGCGGGTGCCGGTTGAGCGCGGTGACCTGCATCACTTTTTCGACTTGCCCGATTTGGGTTTGCTATCTGCATTGGCGGCATCACCCTTGGGCGTGCGTTTAAAGCCGCCTGCGATGTTGCCCCAGAGGTCAGGCTTGTACCCTTGGCTGCGCATGATCAGATACTGCTGGGTGAAGGTGATCGTGTTGTTCGCGATCCAGTAGACCACAAGGCCGCTCGCGAAACCGCCCAGCATGAACATGAAGACCCAAGGCATCCAAGCAAAGATCATCTGCTGGGTCGGATCGGTGGGGGCCGGGTTCAGCTTTTGCTGCAGGTACATGGAGATACCCAGCAGAAGCGGCAGAATACCGATGAACACCAGCGCCAGCATCGAGCCGGGCTCGGGGGCCGCATAGGGCAGCAGGCCCCAGAGGTTCATGATCGAGGTCGGATCGGGCGCGCTGAGGTCTTGGAACGGGCCAAAGAAGGGCGCGTGGCGCAATTCGATCGTGACAAAGATCACCTTGTAGAGCGAGAAGAAGATCGGGATTTGCAGAAGGATCGGCAGACAGCCCGCGGCGGGGTTTACCTTGTTCTTCTTGTAGAGCTCCATCATGCCCTGCTGCATCTTCTGACGGTCGTCGCCCGCATCTTTCTTCAGCTTTTCCATTTCGGGCTGAAGTTCCTTCATCCGCGCCATGGAGACGTAGGATTTATAGGCCAGCGGGAAGAGCAGCGCCTTAATCAGCAGCGTCAGGCCGATGATCGCAACGCCCATGTTGCCGATGAGCTGGTTGAGGTTGTGCAGCAGCCAGAAGATCGGCTTGGTCAGGAAAAAGAACCAACCCCAGTCGATGCTATCGATGAATTTGGCGACACCGGAGGCTTGGTAATCCTGCAGGGTTTCCCACTCCTTCGCACCCGCGAAGAACTTGCTGGAGGTGCTCACGCTTTCGCCTGCCGCGACCGAGCGGGTCGGCTGGCGGGTGAAGGCACGGTAGGTGTCGGCGCGCGGGTCATAGGTGAGCGCCTGCTCAAAGGTCTCGCCCGCGTCGGGGATCAGCACGGCCTGCCAATAGTGATCGGTGAAGCCAACCCAGCCCTCGGTGACGCCTTCGGTGACCACGGCGGGGCGGCCCCAGGTGCTGTTCACATCGGCTTCGGCGATATCGTCCCAATCGACTTCGGAAAGCTCACCATTGGCCATGGCCACGGCACCTTCATGCAGGATGAAGAAGCTTTTCAGGTCTTCGGGCAGCCCGTGTTGCGCGATCATGCCGAAGGGGGCGAGGTTCACCGCGCCTTCGCCATTGTTGGTCACGCTCTGGGTGATGTCGAACATATACTCGTCGTCGACCGAGATGGTGCGGGTAAAGACCTGACCGGCACCATTGTCCCAGCTTAAAGTGACGGGGCTGTCGACGCCCAGTGTTTCGCCCTCACTCAGGGTCCAGAGCGTATCGACACCCGGCACGGCATCGGGCGCAAGGCCAGAGCCTGCGGCCCAACCATGCAGCGCGTAATAGGCATCGCTCGATCCTTCGGGGGAGAGCAGGGTCACGATTTCGGCGTCTGCGTCGAGCGTGGTTTGGTAGTCGTTCAGTTTCAGGTCGTCGATCCGACCACCCATCAGCGAGATGGAGCCGCTGACCTTGTCGGTCGCAATGGCCACGCGGGGGGCAGCCGCCAGAGCCGCGCGGCGGCCTTCGGGTGCGGCGCCTTCGCCATCCTCCGTGCCGGGCGCGGCAGCGGTGTCGGCGGTGGAGGCGGGGACCGAGGTGCCCTCGATGGTTTGGCTGGTCTCTGTGCCGGGTTCTAGCGCAGGGTCGGCTTCGGGGGGCGGGAACAGGAGGAACCACACGAGGATGACGGCAAAGCTGAGCGCCGTGGCAAGGATGAGATTCTTGTTCTGTTCGTCCATGGGGGCCGCCACCTGATGTCTTTGAATATCACGGGGGTTCAACAGAGTGCGGGGCCAAAGGTCAAGTGGAATCGGGTAAGGTTGGGGGCAATGTACCGTGGTTTTGGCCCATCTGGCATGGGTTTTGCGGAGTTTCGCCGGGGACGGTTGCGGGTGGCCTGTGGCACTGGCTTTGACTGGGCCGGGGCCGAAGGGGTTTGGCGGCCTCGGCGCGAGGGGCGTATCATCGGCTCGGGGCAGGCACGGCGTGCTACATTTGGCGCGTGCAGACCTGACGAGGGCGCCGCCGCTATGTCGCGCGTCCGTTCATAATGCGGGGGACATCTTGCAGTTTCGCATTGTGGCGGGCGATCCAATCAAGAGTTTGTTCAAAAGGCATGGGCCGGGCGATGCCGAAGCCTTGCACATGGTCACAGCCGAGTTGGGCCAACAGGACATGCTCCCCCACCGTCTCCACCCCTTCGGCAAGGGTTTCGACGCCCAGTCGTTCGGCCATGGTCAAGATGGCGCTGATCATGCGTTGCTGATCGGGGTCGCGATCGGCCTTCATGACGAAGGAACGGTCGATTTTGATCCGGCTTACCGAAAAGCGGCGGATGGACGCGATGGAGGCATGGCCGGTACCGAAATCATCAAGGTCAATGCGGCAACCGAGCTTGCGCAGGGCATTTATATTTCGGGTGATCACATCATCGGCGGCAGAAGCGACGACTGTTTCCAGTACTTCGATTGCGAGCCTTTCAGGGGATAAATCAAAACGGTCCAACTCCCACGTGATTTTGTCGATGAGCTGAGGGTTGGCAAGTTCGCCGCCTGCGAAATTCACACCGATTTGGGGCACTTCGGTGCCGGAGCTATCCCAGGCTTTGAGCGCAGCGAAGGAATGATACATCATTACCTCGGCCAAACGCTCCAACAGGCCAGCTTCTTCGACGGCGGGCAGGAAATCGGAGGGCGGGATCATGCCTTGGACCGGGTGGTTCCAGCGCGCCAGTGCTTCAAAGCCGGTGATTTGGCCGGTGTCGGTTGAGATCTGCGGCTGGAACCATGGTTGAATCTGCCCGCTGTCCAATGCCTGCGCGACCTCCTCGCGCAGTTCTGCGCGGCTTTCGGTTTCCCGGCGCATCTGGTCAGAGAAGGCGCGGATGGAAGATGGCCCGCGCCGCTGGCCGCTGCGCAGCGCCGTGGCGGCGGCAGCAAGCCAAGCGGAGCCATCACCGCCCGGGGCGCGGGTGTTGAGGCAAAATCCGACGGAGGCCGTGAGATAGATCGTAACTCCATCGACAAAGAACGGTTCTTCCAAAGTGGCCTGAAGCCGCCCGGCGAGTTGAATGCAAAGCTCAAGATCAAGCTGGCGGACCGGGGCCGTGCAGATGGCGAAACGTGCTTCGCCCATCTTGCCGATGATATCGTCATCCCGCAGGGCGCTGTGCAACCGTTCGCCGCTTTGCCGCGCAATCGTATCTGCGGCAGATTGGCCGTAACGTTCGATAATCTGGTCAAAATCCTCAAGCGCGATAAAGCACGTTGCCGACAAGCGGCCCTGTGTTCGGGCGCTTTGAAAGACCTGTTCGGTCAACTCTTCGAAGGTGCTGCGCTGTAGTATGGCGGTGTGCGCGTCACGGGGTAATGTCGCCCCCTCGCCAAACC
Organism: Sulfitobacter sp. HI0027; assembly: GCF_001634775.1. Lineage (NCBI taxonomy): Bacteria > Pseudomonadati > Pseudomonadota > Alphaproteobacteria > Rhodobacterales > Roseobacteraceae > Sulfitobacter > Sulfitobacter sp. HI0027. The sequence goes on along the minus strand of NZ_LWER01000192.1, from coordinate 21,998 downwards.
GCTGCCCCGCAAGAAAAAGAAGCGGCAGCGCGGCGGAGACGCCAAACAGGGCCATTTCACCGCCAATCCAAAACGCCAGCAATGACATCGCGGGGAGAAAGGCCAGAGCGGCCTGACCGCTAAGCAATGCGGCGAGCGACTGGCGCAGTTGCCCGGGCCCAGTGGTGCGGTAATGTGCCATCGCGATATCCCTCTTCAATGCGCGCCATGCCTGCGCTGATGGGGGTGGGATATCGCCTTTAGGGTGTGTCGTGGGTTAACAGAGACCGGTTTTTCGCGGATTATTATCTAAAATTGTTCTTGCTCTGTACTCTCAATGTTCCGCGTAAGCCCGGCAAAGTCGAAAAGCTCGGGATCCAGCAAATGTGAGGGCCGGGCGTTCATCAGGGCGCGGAACATAACTTGCCGACGACCGGGGCTATTGGCCTCCCATCCGTCGAGAATCGCCTTGACCTGCTGGCGTTGAAGCCCGTCCTGCGACCCGCAAAGATCGCAGGGAATGATCGGATAATTCATCGCCGTGGCAAAGCGTTCACAATCGCTTTCAGCCACATGGGCGAGGGGGCGGTAGAGGAACAGATCGCCTTCTTCGTTTACCAATTTGGGCGGCATCGTCGCCAGCCGTCCGCCGTGGAAAAGGTTCATGAAAAAGGTTTCGAGGATGTCATCCCGATGATGCCCCAGCACCACGGCAGAGCAGCCTTCCTCCCGCGCGATCCGGTAAAGATTGCCCCGGCGCAGACGGCTGCAAAGGGCGCAGAAGGTGCGTCCGGCGGGGATCTTGTCCATCACGATTGAGTAGGTGTCTTGATATTCGATGCGATGCGGAACGCCCATCTTTTCAAGGAATTCCGGCAGCACGGTGGCCGGAAAGTTCGGCTGGCCTTGGTCGAGGTTGCAAGCCAGAAGCTCGACAGGCAGCAGGCCACGCCATTGCAATTCATGCAGGACCGCAAGCAGGGTGTAGCTGTCTTTGCCGCCCGACAGGCAGACCAGCCATTTGGGTTTCGGCGCGCCCTCGGCGGTCGGCTCGACCATGCCGTATTGGTCAATCGCCTCGCGGGTCATACGGACGATACGCTTGCGCAGCTTCTTGAATTCGGTGCTTTGCGGTGCGCCGGCAAAGAGGGGGTGAATCTCGTTGGTTTCGTCCAGCATCGTCGGTCTCTCACTATCTGCTTGGCTTCACCTAGGGCATTTTACCCCTTTGCCGCAAGCGTGGCGCTAGTCTGGGACGTTGTCGATCCCGCTGTGGCCCCATGGATGGCAGCGGGCGATGCGCCGCGCGGCCAGCCATCCGCCCCGCAGACCGCCGTGTTTTTGCAAAGCTTCCAGAGCATAGGCGCTGCAGGTGGGCTGGTAGCGGCAATTGTATCCAACCCATGGGCTGAAAAGCAGCCGGTAGCCGCGCACCGGGAGGGCGAGCAGCGCCGCCAAGGGGGTCATTTGCGCGCCCCGTGCAGGATATCAAGCGCGCGGGTGAGATCGGCAAGCAATTGGTCGAAGGGCAGGGTCGCCGTCGCCTCGCGCCGCCCGACAAAGACATAGTCCATGCCCGCTTGCCCCGCCTGAGGCAGGGTCAGCCGTGCGATTTCCCGCAGGCGGCGCTTGGCGCGGTTGCGGGCAACGGCGTTGCCGACCTTTTTCGAGCAGGTAAACCCCACGCGAATGGGCGCCGCGCTGGGCTCATCTTCCCGGCGGGGTCGCATTTGTAGAATAAAACCGGGGGTCGCCACACGTTTGGCGCGGCTGGCACGCTGAAAGTCCGCCCGTTTAGTCAGGGTTTCCAGACGCAGAGAAACCGCCGGGGCAGGGTTCCCCTTCGTGGCGCAAGTGCCATTCAAGGGTGCCTCCGGCGGTGTCATACTCTGGTTCCGAAGATCGAGGGCGCTTACGCGCTCAGCGATTTCCGGCCCTGTGCGCGGCGTGCATTGATGATCTTACGGCCGGCTTTGGTGGCCATGCGCGCGCGGAAACCATGGCGCCGCTTGCGCACGAGGTTCGAGGGTTGAAAGGTGCGTTTCATCGCTCCGTCTCCATCTAAAGCTGGCTGGGCACGGAATCACTTAAAGGGTTCCACCGCGGCCAGCGTCAATTCAAGCCCGTCCTCTAATGCGGCGGGGCGCGCAAGTCAAACCCCCTGAGGCGGAAAAACTGCGCTTTGCAACAAAATGCCGGTCAGAAGGGCGCGGTTTGTTTCAGTTCGCCCTTCTACCCTGCGAAATCGGGGCTCTGGGCACAAGTCCTATCAAGCGCGCGTGAGGAGCCTGTTCCTGCGCGCTGCTTCACGCCATCATTAAGGAAACGGAAAATGGTCTGATGTAGGCCTAATGAAAGTGTTGAAATGAGCCGCAAAGATCAAAGTAAGCCCGCGCTGATGCGTTACCTGCCCCTTGCGGTGATCCTAGCGGTCGCCGCCATCGGCGCGTTTACCCTGCGTGATTACCTGAGTTTCGACGCCCTGCGTGAGAATCGCGAGGCGCTGATCGCCTTTCGCGACAACAACTACCTGCTGACCGCGCTGGCCTTTGTCGCCGCCTATGTAGTGATCGTGGCATTCTCCCTACCGGGGGCCACAGTGGCGACATTAACTGGCGGCTTTCTGTTCGGGCTGTTTCCCGGTGTCCTTTATAACGTGGGTGGGGCCACACTCGGCGCGATCGTGATCTTCCTGGCGGCGCAATGGGGTCTGGGCGACCGGCTGAAAGAGCGGATGGATGCCTCTGATGGGGTGGTGCGCAAGATCAAGGCAGGGATCGACGATAACCAGTGGTCGATGCTCTTCTTTATCCGGCTCGTGCCGGTGGTGCCGTTTTTCGTTGCGAATCTGGTGCCCGCATTCCTTGGCGTGCCATTGTTTCGTTTCGCCATCTCCACGTTCTTCGGCATCATGCCGGGGGCGCTGGTCTTCACCTCTGTCGGGGCTGGGCTAGGTGCAGTCTTCGCCCGAGGCGAGACGCCGGACCTCGGAATCATCTTTGAACCCCATATTTTGCTGCCCATTCTGGGCCTTTGCGTTCTGTCGCTGCTGCCTGTGGCGATCAAGACATTTACCGGCAAGAAGGATCTGCTGAAATGACCAACCGTATCAAGACCGATGTTCTGATCATCGGCGCAGGCTCTGGCGGGTTGTCGGTGGCGGCGGGGGCCGTCCAGATGGGCGCGGATGTGACCTTGCTCGAAGGGCACAAGATGGGCGGCGATTGCCTGAACTATGGCTGTGTGCCGTCGAAGGCGCTGATCAAGACCGGCAAGACCGCCCATGCTCAACAGCACAGTACGCAATATGGGGTCGCGAATGCCGCCGGAGCGGTGGATTACGCGGCCGCCAAGGATCACGTGGCCAATGTGATCTCGCAAATCGCGCCGGTCGATTCGGTTGAGCGGTTTGAAGGACTGGGCGTGCGGGTGATCCGCGAATACGGGCGCTTCATTTCCGATAAAGAGGTGCAGGCGGGTGATACGATCATCACCGCGCGGCGCATTGTTGTCGCCACAGGATCATCCCCTCTGGTGCCGCCGATTCCGGGGCTGAAGGATGTGCCTTATGAAACCAACGAAACCCTCTTTGATCTGCGTGAGAAGCCGGAGCATCTGATTATTATTGGGGGTGGCCCCATCGGCATCGAGATGGCGCAGGCCCATGTGCGAATGGGCTGCAAAGTCACCGTGATCGAAGGTAGCCGCGCGCTTGGCAAGGATGACCCCGAATTGTCCGAGGTGGTTTTGCAGACCCTGCGGGACGAGGGAGTGGTCTTTGAAGAAGGCAGCGATGCCGCCAAGGTCAGTGGCGCGGCGGGCGCGATCACGGTTGAGACCAAGGATGGCCGTGTGGTCAAGGGCTCGCATCTGCTGATGGCCGTGGGGCGCAAGAGCAACATCGACCGGCTCGACCTGGATAAGGCCGGGGTAGAGACCACCAAAGCAGGCATCAAGGTCGATGACAGCCTGCGCAGCAGCAACCGCCGCGTCTATGCTATTGGCGACGTGGCAGGCGGGCTGCAATTCACCCATGTGGCGGGCTATCACGCCGGGGTTGTGATCCGCTCGATCCTTTTTGGCCTGCCGAGCAAGACCAAATTACACCATATCCCATGGGTCACCTATGCCGCGCCGGAGCTGGCGCAGGTCGGGCTGGCCGAGGCGCAGGCGCGGGAAGAACATGGCGACAAACTGGAGGTCGTGCGTTTTCGCTATAACCACAACGACCGCGCCATCGCCGAACGTCAGACCAAAGGGTTCATCAAGGTCATGGTGGTCAAGGGCCGCCCGGTCGGGGCCAGCATCGTCGGCCATCAGGCGGGTGAACTGATCACCCTGTGGTCACTTGCGCTGGTCAATAACATGAAGATGAGCCAGATTGCCGCTATGGTCGCTCCTTACCCCACGATCTCGGAAGTCAACAAACGCGCGGCGGGGGCCTATTTCAGTCCGCGCCTCTTCGAAAGCGCGTTGGTTAAAACGGTTGTGCGCGCCGTGCAGCGCCTGTTGCCCTGAGATAGCACATGATTCACTCGCTCTCTGGCCGTTTGCTGATCCTCACCACCATCTTTGTGATGCTGGCCGAAGTGCTGATTTTCGTCCCCTCCATCGCGCGGTTCCGCGAGGAATATATGCTGACCCGGCTGGAGCGGGCGCAGATCGCGTCGCTGGCGCTTTTGGCCGACGATATGCTCGACCCGGAGTTGGAGGCGGAGCTGCTGCGCAACGCCGAGGTCTTCAACGTGGTACTGCGCCGGGACGAAGCGCGGCAATTGGTGCTGGCCTCTCCGATGCCGCGGATGGTGTCGCAAACCTATGATTTGCGCGATGCCTCGGCGACGGTGTTGATCCGCGATGCCATGCTGCGACTGTTCCGGCCCGGCAATGAGGTGGTCCGCGTGATCGGCGCCCCGGTGCGCGAGGCGGGGTTGTTGATCGAAGTCACGATGGAGACCGCGCCGATGCGTGTGGCCATGCTCGACTACGGGATTCGCATCCTCATCCTCTCGGCCGTGATCTCAGTCATTACGGCGGTGCTTTTGTTCTTTGCCATGCGGGCTTTGCTGCTCAAGCCGATCAAGCGGGTGGCAGGGCATATGCAGCGCTACGCCGCCGCGCCCGAGGACGCCCGGCGGATCATTGAGCCCTCCGCCAGTGTCACCGAATTGCGCGAGGCTGAAGTGGCGCTTCAGAAGCTCCAGACGGACCTGACACAGGCGCTGAAACAGAAAGAGCGTTTGGCCCAATTGGGCAGCGCGGTCAGCAAGATCAGCCATGATCTGCGCAATATCCTCACCTCGGCGCAGCTGTTCACCGACCGGATCGAGATGTCCGAAGACCCAACGGTCAAACGCATGGCGCCCAAGCTCGTCAGTTCCATCACCCGTGCGGTGCACCTATGCGAATCGACACTGGCTTTCGGCAAGGCCGAAGAGCCGGGACCGACGCTGACCCTCATGCTGCTGGAAGAGCTGGTGGAAGAGGTCATCGACGGCGAACGCCTTGCCGACCCCGAAAGCGACATCAGCTTTGCCGCCGACATCCCCGCGAATCTGACCGTGCGAGCGGACCCCGAGCAAATGTACCGCGTGCTGGCCAATCTGATGCGGAACGCCCGGCAGGCGATTACCGCCACCGGCAAACCGGGCGAAGTCTATTTGCGGGCCGAGGATATGAGCGATGCGTGGTGCGTCACCGTCAGCGACACCGGCCCCGGCCTGCCACCGAAAGCGCGAGAGCACCTTTTTACCGCGTTTCAGGGCGGTGCGCGCAAAGGTGGGTCGGGCTTGGGTCTGGTGATCGCATCCGAACTGGTGCGCGGCCACGGCGGCACCTTGGCCCTGCGCAGCAGTGGGCCGGAAGGGACGGTTTTTGACATAACGCTGCCCAAGGGGGACGGCACCCTATAGATTTTCGCAGAAAATTGCATTTCCTCAAAACGAGGGCTTGCAACTCCCCGGGGCTAAGACTAAACCCCCGCTCAGTGGACCGATAGCTCAGCTGGATAGAGTACCTGACTACGAATCAGGGGGTCGGGGGTTCGAATCCTCCTCGGTCCGCCACTACCCAAAATTGAAGAACGCAGCGCTTTCGGGGCGCCTCACCCGTCTTTCGGCGGGTTGTAAAAGCCCGTGTCGCGGTAGGGCTGGTCAAAGGCGTGATCCATCAATTCCAGATGGTCTTGGCCGTAATACATGTCTCCATTCAGAAAATAGCTGGGCGAGCCGAAGATGCCGCGGGCGATCGCCTCTTCGGTGTTCTTGGCGTGAATGGCCTGAACGTCTGCATCCATCGCCTGCGCGATCAGAGCGTCGCTGTCGGGATCAATCGCAGCGGCCGCGCGGCGCAGATGCTCGGGATTCGCGAGATCGATATCATCGCGCCAATGTGCCTGAAGAATCGCAAAAGAAAGCGCATCAACATCGCGCCCAGCCCGCGCGGCGGCGATCAGGTAACCGTTTGAAAGGTCGAGCGCATTGTCGTGATGCGTGGGGCGGTGGTTGAGGATGTCCAGCCCGCGATACTGCGCCCAACGGGTGATCTCTCTGCCAAAGAAATAGTCGATATAATGGGGGGTGAAGCCACGAAAATGGGACACCCGACCAGCTGCGATCACCGGATAAAGATCAAAGGGACGGTGGATGAGCTTCGCACCACGGGCGGCGCAAATTTCCAGCAGTTTGCGATGCCCGAGATAGGCGTAAGCGGAATGGGCGGAGTAGAAATATTCAATCGTGTCCAACGTCGGCTCCCTCTGTTGCGCGCATCATGGCGGAAACCGATGTGCAGGCAAGGACGGAGGCCGAAAGGTGAGGGTAGAATCGCGAAAGCGCTAAAAGCAGAGCAGCTAAATCGGCGAAAGTCGCTCAATACCGAGTTTTGGGTGTGGTGTTTGCCCGAGGGCGGGGCGCAATCGCGCGGGCCTGCCGGGGCTGGGGGCGCTGCTTTGCCACGAGAGCCAAGGCCACCGCGGCTGCGATCAGTATCAGGAATTCGTACGTCCACATGAGCCATTCCTCCTAAGGCATGTTCATAGGGTTAACGACGCCTGTGCTCGCTGGGTTCCGCCCTCCTGCCGGAGGCGGCGGTCTTTGGCCGAGGCCGTAATGAAAAGCGCCGGCGCATGCCAGCGGATGGCCTTATCGGTTCAATTGTTGTTCGGGCATCAGGCCATTTGGCGCGTGACGGCCATCGTAGCGACGGCGGGCTGGGGCAGCAGCGATGTGATCACGCAGGCAGGGTACGATGCGATTGTCCTGCACCGCCTGGGCCATGGTCTTGGCAGTGACGTACATGAGCCGCGTAAAGTCGCGGCGCATTCCGATCCGGTACTGGCCGAGCGAATGTCTTTTTGATCGAGCGGGGCATTTATCTGGAGTGCAAATTCGCCGTACGCTTGGAGAAGATCGTGATCCTGCGCGCCGATGGTCTGGAAATCTTCTCGGAAATGCCGCGCGAGGTGCAGCGCCGCAGCTAAAAAAGTGGCCAAAGCGGCGAAAATACGCACGCTTTGGCCTGGAGGGAGACAGAGAGAGAGAGAGAGAGAGAGAGAGAGAGAAAGAGAGAAGGGGGCGCGTGGTTAGGAGGTGCCGCGTGCCATGTTTTCAAAAATGCTTTTCATATGGCTGTCGAACTCATTCCACGTGATGACGGCCCGGTTGCCCGCATGGCCGTGATAATAGGACCGGCCCGTTGACGTGGGCAGCCCGGCCCAGATGCGGGCGAGGTTCTCCATAAAGCGATGGCGGCTGATCTTGCCCTTCATGAAGGGGGTAAAGCCCGCATCTTCGAGCAACAGGTCGGCCAATAGGTCTTGGACCCGTGGGGTAAAGACGTCACTTTTGCTCAGCCCGGCTTCGGCGACGAGCGTTTTCAAGGTGTTGGGGATGAACTGGTAGCGCCCAATGGCATGGGGCTGGCCGGGGGTGGCCGCGATCCAGCGGTAGATTTCGCCGATGGTCATGCTTGTGGGGCGCTTCGGCGGCTTGACCCTTGCCCCGTGTTGCACCGCGTCATAGCCTTTGCCCCCGGCCTCAGCCGACGCGATGACATGGCGCACGGCGGCGGATGGGCCCCCGCGCGTGGGAATGGCAAGCTTGCGCGGTGCGCGTTTGGCGGTCGTCTTGATCATGCTGCGGTTAAGGTAAATGCGGTCCTCCGAAGCGGAGGGTGACAGGGCGAGATTCAAGCCGGTGACGGCGATCTTCCTGCTGTCGAAGCGGGCGAAATCATTTGCATTTGCCGCACCGGAAAGGGTGGCGGCGATCAGGCAAAAGGCAGTGCTGGCAGCGAGCTTTTTCATCTGGGTTTCCCATCTGGGTTGGATGTTGCGTTGACCCTGATCATGCGCCCTTAAAATCGATATTTCATTAATGCGGACAGCTAGTTAGCGTCTCGAAAGGATAGCCGGTCCGGCGCTAGGAATAGGCCAGGTCACCTTTGGAGCGCAGCAGCGCTCTGAAAGAGGAATGAGCCACGTTCCAGATGCGCTTGGAACGTGGCTCTCCCTCGGGGCTGAGTCTCCCGGTCAGCTTCCGAGGAACTGGTCGAACTGGGTCCAGAGTGAATTGTCCAACAGCAAGTTGAACCGGAAATAGAACCCTTCGTCATAGAGGCCGCTTTGCCCTGCCACCCGGCCACGGGCCTTGTTGTAGCCGAGCGCCAGCAGGATACCTTCGCGCGGGGTAAAGCCGAATTCAGCGCCGATCCCGTTGGAAGAGTTGCCCTCGCTGTCCCACAGATGCGTGGCGTTGAGGCCGAGTTGGAAACGGTCATCGCCGAATTCGTAGTTCAGACCGCCTTGGATCAGCTGCGTGGTGGTATTGGCCGCCGCGCCGGCATGGGTGCCGATCTTTTGGTACTGGCCGGCATATTTGCCGTTGATCCGAAGGTCGGCGTCGATCTCGTAATTCGCATCGATCGACCATAGGTGCGTTTCCGTGCTGGCGTGTTTCTCCTCCAGCCGGTGTTCGTACCACGCCAGCACATCAAGGCGGGCGTTGTCCTTGGGGCGATAGGCTGCGCCGATGCGGGTGCGCATACGGCGGGAGTCTTCGCTATCGCGCCGATCAAGCGCGGCACGGCTGCGCGCCAGAACGGTCAGGTCCGGGGTGACATTGCCCGCGATGCCGATGCTGGCGTAGTGGGTTTTGCCGGATTCTTCCCATGTGGTCTCCAGTTCGGCATCACCGACCCAATCGCCATCCGCCGACTGCCAGCTTGTGCCGATTGCGAATGATGTTAGCTCACCGTCATCGGTCTCAAGGTTGCGCGAATGCTCGAGATCGGCGCGCAGATTGGTGCTTTCGTTGATGTCCCAATCGACCGACAGACCCTGCACCATGGTGGTGTCGCTTGTGCCGCCGGCTTTGGTCATCTCGGTCCGACCAGTAACCCATTCGTTCAGCGTGTAGGTGAAACCATAGGCGGCGCGGGTGACCAGCTCGTCACTGCCGAATTGAAGCTCGATCTCATTATAGACGCGCCAACCGTTCTTAGGCTCGTCATAGAGGCCGAGGGTCAGTTCAGTGGGGGCGTCACCACCGAGCGGCGCGCGCAGCTGGGCTTCGATCACGGTGCCGAGACGGGCCGCTGGGGTCCAATGCGCGCCGAGGATGAGGGCGGTGTCGGTCTCGCTGCCGCTGGCGGTGCGGTCGCGGCTGTATTCAAGACCAATCTCGCCGCGCAGGGTCTTGCTCAGATGCCGCGAATAGATCGCATCCACGGTCAGCCGAGCGCTGTCGTTGACCCGGTCACGGGTGTATTCCGCGCCAAAGGCGATGTCGCTGCGCTGATCGATCTCTTCGCCATAGCTTAGGCGGACTTGGCTGGTGCCCGGGCGGGCCAGCCCGCCCTGAGCGTAGAAATCGCGCCCGGTGTGGATCGCCTCGAAAGCGAAATGGCGGGTCTCGGTCTTCAGCTCGTAGGACAGGCGCGCGGCGGTGTCGTTCTCGCCCATGGCGTTTTCCGAGCGGGCGACTTCGGCCTCCCACAGACCGCCTTGGCGGTCTTCGCGCTGGATATAGGCAGAGTGCATCCGCTGGCGGGCCGTGTTGCCAAGGGGGGCGTCGGCATGCACCGCACGGGCGCCGATGGAGGTCCGCTCGGACAGGGCATAGTTCACCTCGCCTCCGTAGAGCCAATAGGCCTCGGCGCCCTCGGCTTCGACCTCATAGGTCACGCGGATTGACACGGGGTTGCCGTCAAGGTCGAATTGGCGCACCGGCGTGTCGAAGGTGATCGTGTTGCGGAAGAAGTCGAGCAAGTAGTCGGTGCCGCGCAGCAGGGGCGTGGCCGATAGGATATCGCCGCCATCTTCGTCCCGAACAAGGATTTCCACACGCTCGGACCCCTGCACATAGCCGCTCAGGTCAAGGTCATAGGGGCCAGAAACACCGCGCCCGCGGATTTCCTGTTCCTGCTGCTCCTGCGCGGTGCGGGCCGCAAAGACGGTGACCGATACGCGGTCGTTCTCCCAGTGGCCTTTTGCGCCGGTTGCGACACGTTGCAGGCCACCCAGTTTCAGCGCGCTGGCTTCAGGCTCAATGGCGATATCGCCGTAGAGGACGTAAGAGCGGCCCTTCTCCACCTTCACGAAAAGGTTGGACGAAGATTGCGCATCGGCACCGCGTTCGGAATTGTCGCCATAGACGGGGTAGTATTCCTCTCCGCGGATGTCGCGGAACAGGCTGTCTTCGGTGTCACGGTCCGAGCTGTAGCGCAGGGTCAGCAGGGCGTCGCCACGGATCACCCCTTTGAGGTAAAGCTCACCGCGGATCCCGGTTGTGGTATCTTCGAAAGCGCTGATGCGGTCTTCTTCGATGACGTTGCCCGCGTCCCCGCTCAGCGATACCGCGCCTTCGATCACGCCGATCAGAACCCGTTCGTTCAGATCCGGGGTGAAGGTCAGCCGCGCTTCAGCCTCGCCAAAGGACGACCGTATGGTGATCAGATCGGGGCCAGAGGCCTGCGGTGGGATCAGGTTAAAGGTCGCCTCGCCATTGTCGAGATAGGCCTGCACGCCGGGCGCGCTGCTGCGGATGTCGGTCACATCCCAAAGCGACCGGCGGGCCGAGAGGGTCACCGTGCCGGACGCGGGCACCGGGCGACCCCGGGCGTCGAGCACGCGCACCACCACCGGCACCACAGAAGCGGGATTGGCCGCGGCGGTTTCCGGCAAGAGGATCTCGATCCGGGCGGGTTTGCCGGGCGCGGTAAGGCGCAGTGCCTTGCGGACACGTTCGATGCCAAAGCCGTCACGGCCCACCAGGGTCAGCACGTTCTCGCCCGAGCCCAGCTTCACCGCCACATATTCCAGCGCCTGCACGTTGTTCTTTTCCAGACTGGTGCGCTCTCCTACCCGGTCGCCGCCAAGCTCGCGGCCATTCACCAAAAGCGTCAGCGTCAGGTCAGCCTTGCCCTTAATCCGGATGTTCTGGGTGGCGCGGGTGACGGCGGTGTCTTCGGCAAAGTCGACAAAGCCGGGGGCGCTATCAAGGTTCGGGATCATGCTGTCGAGCGTTTGGCGCTGCGCCGAGGCACGGGCGGCTTGAGCCACAGAGGAGGCGTCGACTCCGGCCTCTTCGTTTTGTGCGGCAACCATGCCGGGGGTCAGCTGGGTGGTGGTGGCGATGCCAGCCTCGCCGCGCACCGACCGGGTGCTGCTGCGCTGGCCGTCGATCGGCAGATCGGTTGCATTCACGCCCGGGGTCTGACGTTTTCCGGCGAAATGATTACGACGTTTGCTGACTTCCTTGAGCGCTTCGGGGGTGCATTGGGCCACGGCAAAGTTCTCGGTTCTAAGCTCGCCCTTTTTCAGTGGCACCACGCGCGACCCACCGCGGCGCAGATCGTTGGTGCGGGTCACTTGCACCGCACTCCCAGCGGGGAGGGTTTCGGGCTGCACGAGGAAAGCGTGGGTCACCGGGCGCATGCCGTTGAGCGAATAGGCACCATTGATATCGGTCACAACGAAGAGCCCTTCTTGGGTCACGATGCGCACGCCGGGAATGCCCGGCTCATCCTTGGCGCGGTCGCGCAGACCGTTGCCGTTGCAATCCATGAACACGGCGCCCAGAACGGTGCCCTGCCGGGCAAATACGCCGCCCGAATTGTCGAGCCGTACCATGGCGCGGGCGGTCTGCGACTGTTGCAGCGCCCCGGTGCCTGCTTGGCGGCCCGAAAGGATCGCGGTGTTTTCAATCCGGCCTTCGCGGGCTGCGGCAGAGAATTGCATCACATAGGACAGCTCATGGCCTGTCAGCGGCTCAAGCATGCCCACGTCAAAGCGCAGATCACCGTTGCCGATCTCTTGCGGATCGTCCAGCGGCTCACCGTTAAGGGTGACCGTGCCGGGAACGAAGTTCACACCATAGGCCGGGCGGTCGAGGATCTCGCCACCGATCAGGGCCTGATGCATGTTGTTGGTAAAGCTGAGCGTATAGGTGACGAATTCACCATGGCCCACGCTGTCGAGGTCCGCGGCCTTGTCCAAGGCCAGCGGCGTGCCGTAATTCGGATCCACCGGAATATCGGAGACGAAAAGCGCGCCGCCCGCGTGGTTGAAGGCGTTGCCCCAACCTGCATCCATCACCTTGCGGCCCATCCCGGCATAGTCCAGCCGGGCGGAGGGGAAGACCCAAGTGGGCGCATCCATCACGGCATAGCGGTAGTCGCCTTCGGGCATTTCGGAGAAGGTGAAGAACCCGCGTTGGTCAGTCTGCGTGCGGGCCATTTCATTGCCCGTACGCGCATCGACAAGGGCGACAGACACATCGGCAACCGGGGCGTTCGAGACAGAGTTGAACAGGAAATTTCCGGGGTTGATCATCAGATTGTCTTCAAGCACCTCACTGTCGCAGGTCGCCGTGGCGATGAAGCTGTCGCCAAAGTCTGTGGCCATGACCTGATCCCCGGCGACGGCGGGCGACATCTGCGCCAACGGCAGGGCGGGGGTGAGGAAGATGCCGGTATTCGCGCCGGTCTCGGTCGCGATGATCGTTTCCACGTCGCCGGTCAGCATGCTGCGGATCGTCACCGCTGTGCTGTCGACCTCGGTGCTGACGTTGCAGGTGCCTGAGGTGAGACGCAGACGGGTGTCGCTGCCCGGTGTGCCATAGGGCTGATCGGCGCCGGTTTCGGGGTGCTCGAACACCAATGTGCCAGCTGTCTCCGACTCGCGGTCATAGATCACGGTGTTGGAGGCCAGCAGTAGGGTGCTCTCTTGGTTGTTGTAAAAGGCGGAGGCGGTGTTGTGCACCTCGACCTTGCCCAAGGCGGCAGGCACGTGCACCGAAAAGCTGGGATCGGTGGCATGGCCGATGGCGTAGTCGCCCTCATGAAAGAAGGCCACCGCATCCACATCGTGGGAAAGCCCTGCGGGGACCACGCTGAGGTATTGGTGCGCGGGGGCGCCGCGCATATGAACGAGGGCCGTCATGGTCCCCGAATCCTGCACCGTGTTGAACACGGTATTCAGCGGGATCGCATCGCGCAGCAAGACACCGGTCCGGGGTGTGCCGTCGATCACGATGGGCTGGCCGTCGATCTGCGGATAGCCAAAGGCGTCCCGCTCAGAGTCGTTGCGCAACCGCAGGGTGTAGGTGATGAGCGCGCCTTCGTCGTTTTCTGAGACGACCTGCTCTTTGGAAACTTCGAGCCCGCCTTCTTCGACGCGCGAGACCCCCACCGCTTCTTCGCTCAGGCTTTGGCCATCCTCGGTCACGGCAGAGGCCGTCAACATGCTGGCGAACTGGGTGCTTACAGGGGTCTCTGCGGAAATGCGGAACTCATAGATCAGTTGCAGCCGCTCTCCCGCCGCGAGCATGATGGGCGCGGACATGTCGACCGCCCGGTCTTCGACATCGATCAGGCCGTTGCCGTTCAGGTCGGGGAAAAGCGATTGGCGGGACATCATTTGGGCGCTGCCCTGTTCGCCAATGCTGAGCGATGTGGAAAGCGGCACGTTGCCGGTGTTGATCACGTCGAAATGGTAGCGGCCAAAGGCGCCGCGGGTCAGCAGAAGGTCGGAGTAGCCGGTCACTTCCAGCCCGGGAACTGCGGCGACTTCGGCCCGAACCGGGTTTGAGAAGACACGTTCCATGATGCCAAGGGAGGTATTGAAATAGCTGACTTCTGCCACGTTGCGGATGAAAGACCCGGCGGGGGGCGGGGCGGCGGCGGCGGCGTGGGGCAGAAGGCTCAGGATCATTGCGGAGGCGCTGATCAGGGCCAGAGCCGGGCGGGCTTTAGACATAAGGAAACTGCGCATCAGCTTGCTCCTGTGCGATCCCTGGAAAGGGCATGAAATAATTGGGGAGACGGAAACGGGGGTAGAAGGGGGGGGGCGCCCCCGGGTGAGCGTTGCTCAGCCCGGGGGCACCGGAGAGGTCGGTTAGTCGTCGACCCGCACGGTGAACTCTACCCGGGCAAAGCCGCCGGGAAGGATCGTGCCATGTGTGCTCGATACGTTGGTCGAGGTGACGGTGGCCGTGCTGGTGCCCGGGAACAGGCTCTCTGGGCAGGCACCGCCACAGTTTGTGACCGCGGTATAGGCCGGTGCGGCGTCCGAGATGATCACGTTGTCCGCCGCAGAGGCGCCCGTGTTCTCGGCTTCGACCATGTAGCGGATGCACTGGCCGGGCTCGACATCAAGACGGGTCTTGGTGAAGGTGCCCACGGTGCCATCGCAGCCCGCGTCGATATACTGATACTTGCTCAGTGTGACATCGCCCGAGATGATGACCACGCGGTCTTCGACGACGTTGTTGGTCTGGTCGATATCGGTCCCGGTACCGTTCAACGTGTTGTTGATCGAGATCGTGCCGACTTCGGAGACACCTTGGGTGGCTGTCGATGGCGTCTGCACGCGGTAGATCAGCGAGATGCTGTCGCCCGGAGCAAGCCCGTTGACGCCCGGCGAAACACCATCGGTCAGGTCATCGAAGTTGTCGATCACCGGCTCGGATGGATCGATCACGCCGTTGCCGTTCTGGTCCCAGAAGATCGCGCCGGAGAAGTTGGTCAGACCGGATTCGGTGATCGACGCCTCGGTGATGGCCACGTTCCCTTCGTTCGAAATGGTGTGGAGGATGTCCACGATACCACCCGGCGAAGCCTGCGCGCTTTGGTTTTCGATGATCTTCACATCGTAGATTTCGTTGACCGTGACTTGGTTGACGATACGGTCACCTTGTCCGGAGACGGAAGATACGACCGCGATGTCGACCAAGGTATCGCCGGGCAGGGCGTCATCTGCCGGGGTGATCACCGCGCGGATAGCCTGCGATCCACCTGCTGGGATGGTGCCTGTGTTCGACACGATCGACCCGTCTGGCAGTTGGAACTCAACCGTCCAGCCTGCGGGCAGGGCTTGATCCAGCGACAGGTTGAAGCTGTCCGAGGTCGGGCCGTTGTTTTCGACCAGCATGTCAAAGACGACCGGTGCGCCGGGGTCTGTCGACTGGGTGACCCACGGGTTGCCACCGTTTGTCGGAGCCGCGCCATCGCCTTCGGAACCGACGACAGCGTTTTCGAGGTCGACCGAAGCTGCAAGCACCGCGCCGGAGAATTCAGCGGTCGACACGTCGCTGACGCCCGAGTTGTCCGAGGTCGTGGTAAGGATCGCGGTGTAGTTGGTGGTGGCGGTCGGTGTGACATTGGTCGGCAGGGTGGCTATCAACGTCACCTTCGCGCTGTCACCGATACCCAAGGGGCCCACAGAGCCGACCACCGGGGTGACACCGTCCGCGCCGACAAAGCGGAAGGTGGTGCCCGCGGGGAAGTCGTCGTTGGCCACGTCAAGGGTCAGGCTGTCCGGGCTGTTGGAAAGGTTGGTCAGCACGAATTCCTGACGGATCACGCCGCCTTGGTAGACATCGCCGGTTTCCGTGACGACATCGTTGCTCGCGGCGTCATCGTCGGTGCCCGAGGCAATTGCCGCATTGGCGGTGCCGTTGGAGTTGATCGCGGTATCGGCAATCGCCACCGCATATTGGTTGTCGACGGTGACAGAGGCAGTGTTCGACGGCGGAAAGGCTACGCCATCAACGTCCTGGGTGGCCACGTTGGTGATGATGCCTGCATTGGCGGTATCCGCGATCACGGCACGGAAGGTCACCTCACCCGAGCGGCCAGAGCCAACAGAGGAGATCAGGAAGTTGACGTTTTGCCCATCATCATAGTCCCAAGCGATCGTCTCGCCGGAGCCGTTTGTGGTGTCCACGACGGTGGAGCCGTTGTCATCGTCCAGCGGTGTAGCGGAGTCAGACCAGCGGGCCGAGCCGGGTACGTAGGTCAGGCGGCCATCGAGCACGTCCTGCACAGAGTAGTTGTTGGCGGCAGCAAGACCGGTGCTGGAGTAGGTCAGCGTGATGGTCACTTCGTCGCCCGCGTCAATGATGTTGGGATTGCCGCCCGAGGCCGGGTCCGCTGTCATCGATTTGACCAACTCGACAATCGCGTCGTTGGAGATTGTCAGCGTGTCTGTGTTGGTAATAAGTACGGTACCGTCAAGGTTGGAAGTCGCTGTCACAGTGATCGTATCGGAACCGGACGCTGTCGAAGGGGCGGTGGCTTCGATCACAACGCCGAACTGTTCGCCGGGTGCCAGAGTTGGTGTTTCAGTCAACGGAGTGGCGCTATCGGCCACGCCGTCCATATTGGCATCAGGATAAAAGACCAACGGCTGCAAATCGAGCGTCCCGCTGCTGTCTTCTGCCGCCTCCAGCAAGAATGCATCTGCACCGTTACCGTCGTTGGTGATGATGTGAGGCAAGAAAGCTTTGCCGCCGGGGGCAATTGTTTCCGTGTTGTCCGAGGTCATGGAGACACCAGCAACTTGCTGAACGATCGTCTCAACGGTGTTGGAGGTTACCGTGATCGTGTCGCCCGCCGCGTTGGTATAGGTCGCGACGGCTTGGTTGCCGATGACCGAACCCGCTTCGGGTGCCGCGAAAGCGACAGTGCCGATCACGGCGGTAAGAGCAACGGCGCTCACGGAGCGCAGGAAGGTTGTATGGTTTTTCACGTTAATATTCCCTAGTTCTATAGTAGTTGGAGAGAGAGTGGAGAGAGAGAGGCGCCGGATTTAGTTCAGGCGCACGCGGTAGCTGTTGAAGGCCGAGGCGCCTGCTTCGAGCGGTTCCGAGAGGGTCCAGCGCACGGCGGCGACGGCTTCTTCGGGAAGGGGCTCTTCAATCATATTGCCATTGGCATCGACGACCTTGCGGGTGGCGGGAACGGTCGACCATTCCAGCCCTTCCTGCTCTGGGTCCATCTCGGCCTGGACTTCAAAGACCGCGGCGACAGAGGTCACTTCGGCCCCAAGGGCGAGAGAGACGCCATCGGGAACCGGGGCGGCGATGACGAGCCCCTCCATCGCGCCTTCGGTCGTGTTCTGGTGGCGCAGCTCATAAGAGATCACCTCGCCCGGGCGGATCGTTTCACGCTCAACGAGGACTTCTTCGCCCTCGGCATTGGTTTCCACCACGCGGAAGGAGAATTCGCTCGTAAGCGCGTCGGCGGCAGCCGCGAAACCCGCGAGGGACAAGGCCGTACTCGCAATGAGTGTCTTGGATAATTGGGAGATATGGATACGCATCTAGTAGTTCCCTTGTGGGCCGGTGAAGAGCCGGCAGTTGCAATGAACGGACACGCTCATTGCGTTGTCCTGTTCTCATCTTCGGGGAACCGGATACCGATATCATCTGAGCGAAGGGTTAACTCGCTGAGCCTCTGGTCAGACGGTTAGTCGAAAGGATAGGCGCCCCTATCGGGTCGCGCCCCGGCCTATCATTTGGCGCGGGAATGGCGCTGGGGGCGGGGCGGATAGATGGTTAATTTTGCAGGGAAAAATGCAGTTTCCGAATCTTTGATCCGGTGCAAAACGTCAAAGGCTAAACGCAAAAACGCCCGCGCGGGGCGGCGATTATGGTTTACAAGCCAGAGGGGAAATTGGGCGCGCTACGGGGGGGGCGCGCAGGGTCCGGACCGGGGCGTTTCAGGCGGCGAAAACGGGCCTCAAACGAAGCCCGCGTCGCGCGCAATGATCGCTGCATCCGTACGATTCTTTGCGTCCAGTTTTCGGCAAAGTGTTTTCACGTGCAGTTTGATCGTCACTTCTTGCAGATCGAGGTCGCGCGCGATCTCTTTATTCGACTGCGCGCTCATCAATCCGCGCAGCACTTGGCGCTCACGCTCTGACAAGGCTTTCTCGAAATCCGTCTCTTCGGGATTGTCTTTGCCCGACATGAAGGTGACCGGGGCATAGGTCTCCCCGGCGGCCATAAAGCGGACCGCGTTGACCAGTGACTTGGCGGGCAGGGTTTTAGGCAGAAAGCCGATTGCCCCCATTTCCAACGCCTGTTCGGCGATCAGCCGGGTGGCGGTGCCAGAGATCAGACCGACGGGGCGGCCCTCGTTGATACCAAGCACGGTTTGCAGGCCCTGCAGTCCCTTCATTCCGGGCATCGTATAATCGAGCAGAACCAGATCGTAGGGCGGCTCGGACTTGATTTTGTCCAAGGCACCGGCCAGATCGCATGCCGCTTCGGTGACGGTCGCCCCATCGGCATCAAGGAACATGGCAATGGTCTCTCGAACCATGTCGTGATCATCGGCAATTAAAATACGCAAAGACATAATAGATCTCCTGAAGCCCAAATGGCCGGCGTTCTCTAATGGGTAGAGTGTGCCCGTTTGAAAAGAAAGATGAAAGCCCAAGGGACAAAGGGTGCAAAGGCATGCGCCGCTATCCTTTGGTATGGCAGGGCGGGGCGCTCGGGGGCAGGCGCGCCTATCCTTTGGTATAGGGGGGATGCGCTTCTGCGCATTCGCGCCTCTCATTAGGTCAGGGTATGGTCAGGTCATAACGCCAGATAAGGAACCAAGACATGATTTTTCAGAATCTTAGCAAGACCATCACCGCAGCCGCGCTCTCAATGGGCCTTGCTTCGGCGGTTGCCGCCCAAGACGAAGAGGCCGTGCTCAACGTGACGCTGGCCGGTGAAACCCATAACTTTACCCTGTCTGACCTGCAGTCGATGCCGGTTTCAAGCTTTGAAACGACAACCATCTGGACCGATGGCTCGCAGGAGTTCGAAGGCGTTTCCCTCAAGGATCTGTTCGACACGTTGAACGTCGAAGACGGCACGATCACCGCGACGGCCATCAATGACTATGCTGTGGAAATCCCGATGTCCGACGCCGTCGAAGGTGGCCCGATCATCGCCTACCACACCAATGGTGAGGAAATGTCGCGCCGGGACAAGGGGCCACTTTGGGTCGTCTACCCTTACGACAGCGACATCGCCTATCAGACTGAACTGGTCTACAGCCGGTCGATCTGGCAGCTTGACCGCATTAGTGTCGAGTAACTGACAATGGCGCAGAGGGCTTGGATGAACGACGCAGGAAAATTCGGACCCGCGCGCGCCAGAAGCCGACAGGTATTGATGCTTATCCTCGTGGCGGGGATGAGCATCGCCGCCTATCTGGCCTATAACGTCTGGGATCGGATTCAGGCGCTCGACAGTGCGCAGCAGGACCATGCCGAATGGGTCTTTACGCAGATCGAGATCGAATTCCTCAAGACCGACCGCGCCCTGGCGCAGGCAAAATCCGCCACGCCCGAGGCGCTGGACGAGTTCCGCAAAAGGTTCGACATCTTCTATAGCCGCGTTCTGCTGGCCGAACGGGTGCGCAACAACGCAAAGGCCAAGCCGAAAATCCGCGAGTTGCGGGCCTCGCTGGATGGGTTCCTGCCTGCGATCGACGGCTCTGATGCCGAACTGATCGCGGCATTGGACGATATCGACGCCATGTTGCGCAGCATCGAAGACGTGCCCCGCGAGATTGCCCTCGCCTCCATCGCAATCGCCAGCGAGATGTCCCAAAACGAACGCCATGAGATCGTGCGGCTGATCGAGGTGATGGCGGCGATCGTGTTGATCGTCACCCTTGCCTTGGTCGGCGCGGTCTACCGCCTGTCGCGGCAGGCCAGCCGGTTGAACCGCACCTCGCAATTGGTCGAAGAAAACCACCTGCGCCTTGCCACCACCCTTCAAGCATCGCTGGACGCCATCGTCGTTATCAACGACCACGGCGAGATCGAAGATTTCAACGGCTCCGCCGAAGAGATATTCGGAATCACCCATGAGGCCGCAAAGGGCAGGGACTATATCAGCCTGTTGATCCCGCCCGCCGACCGGAGCGTGCACCGCGAGCGGCTTGAGAAATTCCGCCTGACCGGAGAGACGGAGGTCGCCGATAAGGGGCGCCGCGAGTTTGAGATGATCGACCAAACTGGGCGCATTTTCCCGGTAGAAATGTCCGTGTCGCAATCGCCCATGGGACAGGGGTCGCTTTTCATCGCTTATATTCGGGATATCACCGAAAAGCGCCTCCGCGAGGCCGAGATCATTGCCGCGCGGGATGAAGCGCTTGACGCCTATCAGGAAAAATCTCGGTTCTTCGCCATGATGAGCCACGAGATGCGCACGCCGCTCAATGGTGTGATCTCGGCCCTGCAACTGCTGCAAGATGACCGGCTTGACGATGAGCAAAAGCGCTATCTCGATGCGGCGATGACCTCGGGTGAGATTTTGTTGGGCCATATCAATGACGTGCTGGCCATCGAGCGCAGTGAGGCTGGCACCTATGAACAGGTGCGTCAGACCTGTGACATGACGGTGCTGATGGCGGGAATCATCAACACGATGGACCCTTTGGCCGAGGCCGGGGGCACGCGGCTGCACCTAGATTTGACGCAGTTGGACGACAAGGCCATCGTGACGGACCCACGGGCGATCCAGCAGATTTTGGTCAACCTTCTGAGCAACGCGATCAAGTTTAGCCCCGGCGGTGATGTGACATTGCGCGGGTGGTTCGCCAAATCTGGCTCAGAAGGGGAGGAGTTCCACCTTGAGGTCGAGGATGACGGACCCGGCATTCCGGCGGGGGATATCGACCGTATCTTCGAAGACTTCGTTTCGCTCGACAGCCGCTATGAGCGGCGCACCGGGGGCACCGGTTTGGGGCTTGGGATCGTGCGTCGTTTGGTTAAACGTTTGGGCGGCGAGATTACCTGCGACTCGACCTTGGGAGAGGGGGCATGTTTCACGCTGCGCTTGCCGGTGAAGCTTGCTGATCTGGCAGAGGTCGACTGCGACGCCGCCCCCGACCCACAGAAAAAGCGCGTCGAGGCGTTACCGGCAAAGCGGCTCAACCTTCTGCTGGTGGACGACAATGAGATCAACCGCGAGCTAATCATGGCAATGCTTGAGAAGATCGGCCATGATGTCACCCTTGCCACCGGTGGGCGCGCGGCGATTGAGCTTGCCGAAGGCGCGCCCTTTGATGCGATCCTCATGGATATCTCCATGCCTGAGGTGAATGGCATTCAGGCGACCAAGGCGATTCTTTCCGGCGAAGGCCCCAACCGCGAAACGCCAATCATCGCCGTGACCGCCCACGCCTTGCCGAAAGAACGCGCGGAGTTCAGCGCGGTCGGGATGTCGGGGTTTTTGCAAAAGCCGCTGGATATGAAAGTGCTGCGTGCAAAGCTGCGCGGGCTTTCGGGGCGTGAGGTGATGCCGGAACAGGCCCTGCCAGAGCGTTTGGCCAGCGCGCAGACATCGGTGCAGGCGAAATCCGCGAAACGGCCTTTGTTGAACGAACAACAGATCGCGGACCTGATCGACCTATTGGGCGTGGAGAAACTGCGTGAGCGGGTGGATAAGCTTGGCCATCAGGGCGCGGATGACCTGCCCGCATTGATGGCCGCCGATGGCTTGCCCGATTTGCAGGCGCAGGCCCATGCCATGGCCGGGATGTGCGGCATGCTTGGGGCGGACCGGCTGCACGGCCTGCTCAAAGAGATCGAGACCGCCTGCAAGACCGGCAAAGACGACGAAGCGCGCGGGCTGTCAAAGGCTTTGCCCGAAACTTGGGACGCGACGCTGGCGGCAATGAAGGCGCAGGTCGGTCTGTAACGGGGCGTGTCTGACCGGGGGGGGGGG
>NZ_LWER01000191.1:0-24482 GCF_001634775.1 Sulfitobacter sp. HI0027 | reverse complement strand
CTCGAACACGGGATAGCCAAGCAGCGTTGCAGGCTGTCCGGCAGCCAAGCTATCAGACCAGATCAGCCGCCCATCAGCGTCCTTCATCTTCCGAACAATCGCCGCGGTTGTGCGGTTCATGATCCACGCGCAATTGCCGCGCATCCGGTACGGGCTGCGAAGGGACATCATCAGATTAACAAGGTCATCCTGCTCAATGACTGTTGCGCTTCCCGCCGGAACCGTTTGCAGAGTGCCGAACGCGCGGTCAGCATCATCTTCTTCCGTCTGCGGCACAGTGAGGAAACCTGTGGGTTTATCGACGCCATCGCCGTTGAAGAACGCGGCGTTCTCTTTCAAGGCAAACTCATCAACCACGTTTTCATTGAGCCACTTCTCCAGATTGAACTGGGAATCTTCTAGCACCCATGATGTTGCTTCAACGTATGCAAACAACTCGCCGAAGGTTGGCTTTACCTCGCCCATCTTCGGTGTGGTCGTGATGCTGCGCGGGTCAGTCTCACCAGCCCAGCCGGACGATGCGCCGCGAAGCCCGACGATCTTCACATAGTCGCTGGTGGTGGCGTTCTCGACAGATGCCAGCTTGCGAAGCGGCGAAGCATCAACCAACTGGTTCAAGATGCTGTTAGAGATTTGCTTGGGAACAGATGCGCCGCCATCTTCGGCTTGCCCGCTCTGCATTGCCGCCTTTACTTCCATCACGCCAGAAGACGCGCCGGTCGCCATGAATTTCTGAAAGTCCGCTGCCGCCTGAGGGGTCAGCTTCGCGCCGGACACCCCCGTATCAATGCCGTTGAGCGACATAGCCGCAATCTTGCTGGCTTGCATATCAACCACCTCTCGAAGCTCTGACACTTCGCTGAAATGGCGCTCTTTGAAAGCCTTGAAGTCATTGCCCTGTTCTTCGAGCAGAGCCTTGATGTCTGTTCCGCCTTGGGCGCGTACGGCCTGAATACCGCGAATTGCTGTTCGGTTCATTTGAACACCTCTTGTCGCCCCGAAGGGCTGATTGTATTTTGGGAATAGGTCGCAGCGCACGGCAATGCGGGTTCCGGGCGGTTCCGGGCAAATTGCTAAGCAGCGCACGGCATGCTTGGCATTTTGGGCAACCACCGCAGCGCACGGCAATGCGTTGGTTGCAATGTTATAATATCTCATTTAGCCGCACCGAGCAAGAGCGCCGTTCTCCAAACCATCGGATATCCCATCATTTTCGCCCCTCATGTTACAATGTAACACTTTGAATTTTGGACACACTCCCGCACCCGCTTCTGCCCCCGCTACACAAGGAATGGTTCCCTGCTCGGTTGACAGTCCTACCCGCCCGATCCGTATCCACGCGATGCCCGGTATCGGGGGCCAGCCGCTGCCCGCTGGGTTTTCTCCAGCCCCGCCCTTCGCAGCTTTGCTCCGGTGCGGTCCCCGCTCTAGGCGGTGGGTTTTAAGTCGCGCTTCTGTCTGGCCTAGTAGGCACCGGTTCCAGACGGAGTGGGTTAAAAGTTCCCGGATCGTATCCCCGCCGATATCGCTCGACGGTCAAAAGCTAAGAGCGTGACCCGCGTCCTGTGATTTGCCCCTTCTGGGTATGCTCACTATGAACTCAGGCCGGTGCTTCACCCGTTACGCCGCAGCCGCTCAACAGCAGCGCAACGGGCGGTTAGCTTTCGATCGGGTTAAACTCTCCTTCTTCATCGCTGGCACGGCTGAACAGGTCATTGACCAATTGGCGCATGACAGGCAGTTGCTTCGCGGAAGGGGTCCAGCCCCGGCGGCGTGACTGCTTCAAAACAGACAGCGCGAAGCCTTTGGCCCATGTTTCCTCAGACCATTGTGCAACGGTCGGCAGGTGATGCAGCAAGCGCTCGACCTCGGCACCTGATGCGGCCTTCTGGAACGGTTGGCGGGTGTAGTAGGTCATGCCTCGCCCCCCGCATTAGGGGCAGGCAACAGCAGCCGCGTAATGGCCTCTCGATCCGTCTCTTGCGCCTCTACATCCGCAAGGTATTGGGTCACATCGATATGGCTCAGAATGGCGTTGCTAACGATGTCCGCTATTGTGTTCGGAGGCAGCGATTCTAGCTGACAAGTGCCGCCGCCCGTCCACTTTCTTGAACGTGTATCGCTGGCCTTTGGTGGAGCCGTGGGCAGGTCGTATTGAACAACTTGCTCACTTGTAAGGGCGATGCGATGAAACTGGACGGTAACAAACCCATGTGGTCGGTCAGCTTCCACAAATGCAGTTACGTCCTCCGCCACTGCATTGAAAATATCCTCCCCACTTGGGTCAAAGTCTCCGAGGTGCAGAATGATCGCAGGCTTTTCTATGCGCACGATACGATCAGCAAGGTCTTTTTTCGCTGTCAGGCTGTCAAAGCCGCCGGACGAATACGCCTTCACCGAATATGGCGCGGCTACGTTGTCAATCTGAGGCAACATGCCCGCAGCTTCACACCACACCTCCATATGAATGTCTTGAGCCGAAAGTTTGTTGCGGGTGTAGCCTTCACCCATCCTGCGAACATAGCTCAGAAATTCGTCTTTATCGTCGAAGTGATCACGGCGGTAGGTCGTCACACCATCATCGCGGATAGCGTAAAACGGGATTACTCGCGCCCGCCTCGCATTGGCAAGGTGATGGCATAGTCTGTTGTAGGCGGCTTCACTCTTATCAAAGCCGTGCGCCCCTACCATGCGATAGAATATCTGACGGATGGTCAGCGGCCAATACTGGCGGTACTCATCCAGTACAAGTTGCGCTTGATCCAGCAGTTTTTGAGTTTTTGCCATTGGATTGTAGGACGAGATATAGCCGCGCTTGCCCGTTTTCAGGCTGGCCTGAATTTGCATATTCATTGCACGGCCTCCCCGTTGAGGGTGCCGAAGATCGCCGCCGATGCGGTGAGATACGCCTGATCCTCGTCCAGCGCCTTCAATGCAGCGTAGGCCAGCGCCACGCGCTCAGGGACGCTCAGACGCGCCGCCCATACCGCAGATGCGCTCAGCCATGCGTCAGACGTGCCGAGGGTTAGGGCGTGACCGGCCACCCGCATGGCCCGCATGTGATCTGGATCGCCCCAATTCAACATTGCGTCGAAGCGATGTTTCAGGCTATCTTGCGCGGGTAGAATGTCGCGTTTTACAAGATCATTTGCGCCGTTGCGGGGTCCAGCCGCAGCGGCGTTTTCTTTTGGGCGAACGGAACCGGAACCGCCTGTGTCGATTTTGTGCTGACTCTCGATGCATGTTCCTGCGCCGTTCTGCACCTCCATGCATGAACCTGCATGGCAAGTATCTTTAGAGATTGCTTTATTCTCAGGGTTTCTGTAGGTGCCGCAGTGGGACACCCTTCCCCAACGAAGGGCGATTATCTGAGAGGGTAGCATAAATGGCTATTACACAACCGGCATCGCGCCCGGACACGAAACCTGTTGCCGTACCGGCAAATCCGCGTTTCTCTTCCGGCCCCTGCGCCAAAATCCCCACATTCGATCTCACCAAGCTGGCGGACGCACCATTGGGCCGCAGCCACCGTGCCGCACCCGGCAAGGCCAAGCTGCTTGAGGCAATCGAGACCACCCGCGAGGTGCTCGGCGTGCCTGCGGATTACCGCATCGGCATCGTGCCCGCGTCTGACACCGGCGCATTCGAGATGGCCATGTGGTCGCTCTTGGGCGAACGCCCGGCTGAGATGGTGGCATGGGAATCCTTCGGCGCAGGCTGGGTTACCGATGTCGTCAAGCAGCTGAAAATCGAAGCGCAGGTCCACACCGCCGAATACGGCGAGATCGTCGACATGGCCGCGCTGAACTATGACAACGACGTCTGCTTCACATGGAACGGCACCACCTCCGGCGTGCGCATGGCGAACGGCGACGCGATCCCTGCGGACCGCGCGGGTCTGACGCTCTGCGATGCCACCTCGGCGGCCTTCGCGATGGACCTGCCCTGGGACAAACTGGATGTGACGACCTTCTCTTGGCAGAAGGTGCTGGGCGGCGAAGCGGCGCATGGCATGCTGATCCTGAGCCCCCGCGCAGTTGAGCGGTTGGAAAGCTACACCCCCGCATGGCCCCTGCCAAAAATCTTCCGCCTGACCAAAGGCGGCAAGCTGAACGAGGGCATCTTTAAGGGCGAGACGATCAACACGCCCTCCATGCTCTGCGTCGAAGATTACCTGCTGGCGCTTGATTGGGCGAAATCCGTGGGCGGCCTCAAGGGGCTGATCGCACGGGCCGATGCCAATACGGCGGCCATCGCCGAATTCGTGGAGGCGCATGACTGGATCGACTTCCTCGCCACCGATCCGGCGACACGGTCCAACACCTCGGTCTGCCTCAAGTTCACTGATGACCGCATTCAGGACGGTGCAGCCTTTGCCAAAGCCGTGGCGAAACGGCTTGCGGACGAGGGTGCGGCGCTTGACGTTGGCGCCTACCGCGATGCCCCTCCGGGCCTGCGCATCTGGTGCGGCGGCACGGTTGAAACGGCTGATATCGAAGCGATGCTGCCGTGGCTCGAATGGGCCTTTGAAGCCGAAATCAACGCCTAAAGCATTCCGGCGGGCGCGTGATCCCACGCGCCGCCCCTGCCCCCATATTTTTGAAAAGGACCACAAAAATGGCTCCCAAAGTACTCATCTCCGACAGCCTGTCGGAAGCCGCCGTTCAAATCTTTCGCGACCGTGGCATCGACGTTGATTTCCAGCCCGATCTGGGCAAGGACAAAGACAAACTGGCCGAAGTGATCGGCAACTATGACGGCCTCGCGATCCGCTCCGCCACCAAGGTGACGGAAAAGATCCTCGCCAATGCGCCGAACCTCAAAGTGGTCGGCCGCGCGGGCATCGGCACCGACAACATCGACAAGGAAGCCGCATCGAAACAGGGTGTGATCGTGATGAACACGCCCTTCGGCAACATGATCACCACTGCCGAACATGCCATCGCGATGATGTTCGCCGTGGCGCGTCAGATCCCCGAAGCGTCGGCCTCCACCCACGCCGGCAAATGGGAAAAATCGAAGTTTATGGGCGTTGAGCTCACCGGCAAGACGCTAGGCGTCATCGGCGCGGGCAACATCGGCGGCATCGTTTGCGACCGCGCGCGGGGCCTCAAGATGAAAGTCGTGGCCTATGACCCCTTCTTGGGCGAAGAAAAGGCCGAGAAGATGGGTGTCGAAAAGGTCGAGCTCGACGAACTGCTGACCCGCGCCGATTTCATTACCCTCCACGTTCCCTTTACCGAGCAGACGGCGAATATCCTCAGCCGCGAGAACCTCGAAAAGACCAAGCCCGGCGTGCGCATCATCAACTGCGCCCGCGGCGGTCTGGTTGACGAAGAGGCACTGGCCGACCTGTTGAAATCTGGCCATGTGGCGGGCGCGGGTTTCGATGTCTTCGCCGAGGAACCAGCCAAGGAGAACCCGTTGTTCAACCTGCCCAACGTGGTCTGCACGCCCCACCTTGGCGCCGCGACCACCGAAGCGCAGGAAAACGTGGCGCTGCAAGTGGCCGAGCAGATGTCGGACTACCTGCTGACCGGTGCCGTGACCAACGCGCTGAACATGCCATCGGTCACCGCCGAAGAAGCCAAGGTCATGGGCCCATGGGTCAAGCTGGCTGGTCACCTCGGTGCCTTCATCGGTCAGATGACCGACGAGCCGATCAAGGCGATCAACATCCTTTATGACGGCTCCGTCGCACAGATGAACCTCAAAGCGCTGAACTGTGGCGTCGTGGCGGGCATCATGAAACGCGCCAACCCGGACGTGAATATGGTTTCAGCCCCCGTGGTGGCCCGTGAAAAGGGAATCCAGATCAGCACCACCAACCAAGACAAATCCGGCGTCTTCGACGGCTATGTCAAAGTGACCGTGGTGACCGAAAAGCGCGAGCGCTCCATCGCGGGCACCGTGTTCTCGGACGGCAAGCCGCGCTTTATCCAGATCAAAGGCATCACCATCGACGCCGAGATCGGGGAGCACATGCTCTACACCACCAACGAAGACGTGCCGGGCATCATCGGCACCTTGGGCCAGACCATGGGCGAAAACGGCGTGAACATCGCCAACTTCACCTTGGGCCGCCACACCGCCAAGGGCGAGGCGATTGCCCTGCTCTATGTCGACGATCAGGTGCCAGAAACCGTGATCGGCAAGCTGCGCGACACCGGCATGTTCCGGCAGATCAAGCCGCTGCAATTCGACGTGGCCTGAGACCTCCCCCTGCACAAACTTAAAGCGCCCCCTCGCGGGGCGCTTTTGCTTTCGGGCGCATCCTTTGACTGAGCCTTTCCTTCGCGGTGGCTTTGCGGCATCACGAGGGGGTGCAGAAGGATAGGAACGAATATGCCCAACCCCATCTACGCCATCGGAGACATCCACGGTTACGCCGCCGAGCTTGAGCGCGTGTTAACCTTGATCGAAGAAGACGGCGGGCCAGACGCGCGCATCGTCTTCCTTGGCGATTACACCGACCGTGGCCCCGACAGCAAAGCGGTGATCGACCGGCTGGCGCAGGGCAAGGCCGAGGGGCGCAACTGGACCTTCCTCATGGGCAATCATGACCGCATGTTCAGCTGGTTCATGGAGGATTTCCCGCGCCACGATCCGCTCTTGCTTGTTGAACTTAACTGGCTGAACCCGCGTTTGGGCGGCGACACGACGCTTGGCTCTTACGGTGTACCCGTCAGCGGCCGCGACCGGATGTCAGAGGTGCACGAGAAAGCCCGCGAAGCGGTGCCGCAGGCGCATGTGGACTTCCTGAAAACCCTCGCGCTGTCGCATCAAACGCCCGACCACTTCTTTGCCCATGCGGGTATCCGCCCCGGGGTGCCGCTGGATGATCAGACCGAGAATGACCTGCTGTGGATCCGCAGGGAGTTTCACGAATACACCGCGCCCCATCCCAAGCTGGTCGTCCACGGCCACACGCCGGTGGACAGCGCCATGCATTACGGTAACCGCGTCAACCTCGACACCGGCGCGGGCTACGGAAAACCGCTCTGTGCAGCGGTGTTTGAGGGCGAAGACGTTTGGGTTCTGACGCAACAGGGGCGCAATCGCCTGCGCCCCTGATTGGTTCACGTCCAGTCGAGGACTACTTTGCCCGATTGGCCGGACTTCATCGCGGCGAAGCCCTTCTCGAAATCATCTACGCCGAAGCGATGGGTGATGATCTGCGAGACGTCGAGCCCGTTTTCCAGCATGGCGATCATCTTGTACCAGGTCTCGAAAATCTCGCGGCCATAGACGCCCTTGATGGTGATGGCTTTGAAAACGATCCGGCTCCAGTCCACCGGCGACTTGCCCGGTGGGATGCCCAGCATCGCGATGCGCCCGCCCATAGTCATGGCCTCAACCATCTGATCGAGCGCCTGTTGGTTGCCGGACATCTCTAAACCGACGTCAAAGCCCTGTTTCATCTTCAACCGTGGGATGACGTCCGCCAAATTCTCCTCGGCGACATTAACCGTCACCACATCGGCGACTTTTTCCGCAAGCGTCAGCCGCGCAGGGTTCACATCCGTAATCACCACATGCCGCGCGCCCACATGCCGCGCGACAGCGGCGGCCATGATGCCGATGGGGCCCGCGCCTGTGATCAATACATCCTCACCCACCAGATCGAAGCTGAGCGCTGTATGCACCGCGTTGCCCAAGGGATCGAGGATCGCGCCGATGTCGTCGGAAATCTCATCCGGCAGCGGGACAACGTTGAAGGCGGGCAGCTTGAGGTACTGCGCGAAAGCCCCCTGCTCGTTCACTCCAATACCCCGCGTCGCGGGATCGAGGTGGAATTTGCCCGCACGGCTTTGGCGTGACTGTTTGCCGATCAAATGCCCCTCGCCCGAGCAACGCTGCCCGATCTCAAGCCCTTCCACATTGCGGCCCAACTCGACGATCTCGCCCGCGAACTCATGGCCGGTGATCAGCCCCACCGGCACCGTCCCGGCGGCCCAATCGTCCCAGTTCCAGATGTGGATATCGGTGCCACAGATGCCGGTCTTGTTGATCTTGATCAGCACGTCATCCGGGCCGATTTCCGGCACCGGGGCGTGGGTCATCCACAGCCCCTCGCGAGCATGCAGCTTTGACAGCGCCTTCATTTCATTCGTGGTCATTCAATCACCCCACAGGCTTTGCCCGCCACTTCAAAGGCTTTCAGCGCCCGGTCCAATTGCTCGCGCGTTAAGGCTGCGTTCATCTGCGTGCGGATGCGCGCCTGACCGCGCGGCACCACCGGGAAGAAGAAGCCCGAGACATAGACACCCTCCTCGAAAAGCCGTGCGGCCATGTCCTGCGCCAGTTGCGCCTCGCCCAGCATGACGGGCACGATGGGATGCTCGCCCGGCAGCAGGTCAAAGCCCAACTTCTCCAGCCCCGCGCGCCAGTATTCCGTGTTCTCAAAAAGACGTGCGCGCAGATCATCGCCGTCTTCGACCAGTTCCAGCGCCCGGATGCCGGCACGCACGATCGAAGACGGCAAGGAGTTGGAAAACAGATAGGGCCGCGCGCGCTGGCGCAGCAGGTCGATCACCGCCTGCGGCCCGGCGATATAGCCGCCAATCGCCCCGCCAAGCGCCTTGCCCAACGTGCCGGTCACGATGTCGACCTTGACCCCGTGATGCGCGGGCGTGCCTGCACCCTTCGGCCCCATGAAGCCGGTGGAATGGCAGTCATCAACCATCACCAGCGCCTCATATTTCTCGGCCAGTGCGGTGATCTCGGGCAGCTTCGCCAGATAGCCGTCCATGGAGAAAACCCCGTCGGTGGCGATCATGATGAACCGCGCGCCATCCTCGCGGGCCTGTTTCAGCTTGGCCTCGAGATCTTCCATGTCGCTGTTGGCATAGCGGTAGCGTTTCGCCTTGCAGAGCCGGATGCCGTCGATGATCGACGCATGGTTCAGCGCGTCTGAAATCACCGCATCCTCCGGCCCCAAAAGCGGCTCGAACAGCCCGCCGTTGGCGTCGAAACAGGCGGCAAAGAGGATCGAATCGTCATGCCCGAGAAAGCCCGCCAGCTTCTGCTCCAGCTCGCGGTGGATGTCCTGCGTGCCGCAGATAAAGCGGACCGAGGCCATGCCGAATCCCTTCTCGTCCATCGCTTGTTTCGCGGTGGCGATTAGATCGGGATGGTCAGCCAGCCCAAGGTAGTTGTTGGCGCAAAGATTAATCACCTCGCGGGTGCCAACTTCAATCTCCCCGCCCTGGGGCGTGGTAATAAGACGCTCGCGTTTCATCATCCCCTCGGCGTCGATCTCGGCCAGAGTGTCGGTGATGTGGTCCAGAAATGCTTTGGTCATGAGACTCTCCTTTTGAGGCTCATCTACCATAGCGGAGGCTATTCCGGAATAGAGGATTTCTTGAATAGCGGATTTTTTCCGATATACCGGATATCAGGCGTCCTGCACGACCAAGAAGGCCCGTACCGGTCCCGCCGTGGCGCGGATGGCGTGGGGTACATCGGCAGCATAACGGGCGGTGTCTCCGGCCTGCAATTGCTCGGTCCCCGCGCCGCTTGTGACCTCGACAGCACCTTCAAAGACGCTCAGATGCTCACGGGCACCACGGGTATGCGGGGCGCTGTCCAACATGCCGCCCTCGGCGATGAGCAGCTCATACACCTCATGATGCCCGGCTTCTTCGGGCGGAGATAGGATGCGGATGCGACAGCCGGAGCCAAGGTTGTTGATCGTCGGCACCGCAGCACTGCGCAGCACTTCGATCTGCGCTTCGGTTGGCGCGCCATCTAAAAGCCCCGCGAAATCCACCTGCAAGGCCCGGGTCAGGTTCCACAGCGTGGCGATGGTCGGGCTCGATTCCCCGCGCTCAATCTGGCTCACCATAGAGCGTGACACGCCCGATAGCTTGGCCACCGCATCAAGCGACAACCCCTGCCCCTGCCGCGCTTCTTTCAGGCGGGCGGGCAGTTGCGTCAGGATCTTGTCTGTGTTGTCCGTCATGACGGATATGTCGCGCGGCGCACTGCCCCTGTCAAGCGGCGCTTTGACGGGACGTTTCCACTGACTTTGCCCCGCCCCCGGCCCATAGTGCGGACAACGACCAAAGGAGAGTTTCATGTCAGACGATATCGTCATCCTGAGCGGTGCGCGCAGCGCCATCGGCACTTTCGGCGGCAGCCTTGCCGGCACCCCACCCACCAAGCTTGGCAGCACCGTCGCGGCAGCGGCGATGGAGCGTGCGGGCGTCAGCCCTGACCAGATCGGCCATGTGGTGTTTGGCAATGTCATCAACACCGAGCCGCGCGACATGTACCTCAGCCGCGTCGCCGCGCGCGATGCGGGCGTGCCGGATGAAGTGCCCGCGATGAACGTGAACCGCCTGTGCGGTTCGGGCGTGCAGGCGCTGGTCTCGGCAACCCAAAGCCTGATGCTGGGCGATGCGGATTTCGCCCTTGCTGGCGGGGCCGAGAGCATGTCGCGCGCACCTTACATTCTGCCCGATGCCCGCTGGGGCCAGAAAATGGGCGATGTTCGCAGCCTCGACATGCTTTTGGGCACGCTGAACTGCCCCTTCGGCACCGGCCACATGGGGGTCACGGCCGAGAATGTCGCGGATGAACATACCATCTCCCGCGAGGAGATGGACGCCTTTGCCCTGCAAAGCCAAGAACGCGCAGCGGCGGCCATCGCGGCGGGGCATTTCAAGGATCAGATCGTGCCGGTCGACGTA
Source organism: Sulfitobacter sp. HI0027 (assembly GCF_001634775.1). NCBI lineage: Bacteria > Pseudomonadati > Pseudomonadota > Alphaproteobacteria > Rhodobacterales > Roseobacteraceae > Sulfitobacter > Sulfitobacter sp. HI0027. Next base: position 13,788 of record NZ_LWER01000191.1, on the reverse strand, counting down.
AAGGTCAAGCGCGACATGGTGCCCTTTGACACCGATGAACACCCCAAGGCGACCACCGCCGAAGCGCTGGCCGGGCTGCGCCCCGTGTTCCAGAAGGACGGGCGCGTCACGGCGGGCAATGCCAGCGGTATCAACGACGGTGCCGCGGCGCTGGTGCTGGCCCGCGCCGGGGCAGCCGAGGCCGCCGGGCTGGCGCCCCGTGCGCGCATCCTTGGCTACGCCCATGCCGGTGTGCGGCCCGAAGTCATGGGCATCGGCCCGGTTCCCGCCGTCCGCCGCCTGCTGGAGCGCACCGGCCTGAAGGCCGATGATTTCGATGTGATCGAAAGCAACGAGGCATTCGCCAGCCAAGCGCTGGCGGTGAGCAAGGAGTTGGGATTCGACCCGGCGAAAGTGAACCCCAACGGCGGGGCCATCGCCCTTGGCCATCCGGTCGGCGCGACGGGGGCGATCATCACCGTGAAGGCGCTTTATGAGCTGGAGCGGATCGGCGGCAAGCGCGCGTTGATCACCATGTGCATCGGCGGGGGGCAAGGCATCGCCATGGCCATCGAACGTATCGCCTGAATGCGGGGGGCCTCCGCGGCCCCCTGCCCTAAAGCAGCGCGCCGATCAGGGCGATTGTGGTGGCCCCGGCAATGCCGGACATCACCGCAGTCGCCGCGATGTAGCGCCAGAACCGCGGGCGGCGCTCGGGCTGCTCCTCGGCCTGACGGTTCAGCGCCTGTTCGACCAACCCCGGCAAACGCGGACCAAAGCGGGCCATGACCATCGCCGTGTCGCGCAGATCAGAAACGATCGCGCGCGGCCCTAGCGACTTGGTGATGTAATCGGTCACAATCGGGCTCGCGACTTCCCAGATGTTGATATGCGGGTTGAGCGAGCGAGCCACGCCCTCAACCACGACCATCGTGCGTTGCAGCAAGATCAGCTCGGTCCGGGTTTCCATGCCGAAACGCTCAGTCACTTCAAAGAGGTAGGTCAGCAGCCGCGCCATGGAAATGCGGGTGGCATCCATGCCGAAAATCGGCTCGCCCACCGCGCGCAGGGCGCGGGCGAATTCATCGACATCCTTGTCGGCAGGCACGTAACCCGCCTCAAAATGCACCTTGGCCACGCGCTCGTAATCGCGGCGGATGAAGCCATAGAGGATCTCGGCATAGACGCGGCGGGTATAGCTGTCGATATGGCCCATGATGCCGAAGTCATAAGCGATGATATCGCCATTGGCCGCGACCTTGAGGTTGCCTTGGTGCATGTCGGCGTGGAAATAGCCGTCGCGCAGGGCGTGTTGCAAAAAGAGTTGCAGCACCCGTTCCGACAGCGCCACACGGTCGTGCCCCGCCGCATCCAGCGCAGCGTTGTCGCCCAGCGGCAGACCATCGGCCCAGCCCAGCGTCATCACGCGGCGGCCCGAATAATTCCACTTGATTTCGGGCAGTTGAAAGCCGGGATCATCTTTGGTGTTGGCCGCGAACTCAGACGCGGCGGAGCTTTCCAGCCGCAGGTCCAACTCGCCACGCACCACGCCGTCGAAATGCTCGATCACCTCCATCGGGCGCAGGCGGCGCGACCCGGGCGAGAATATCTCGGCCATGCGCGCGGCGAGGTAAAAGGCGTCGATGTCCTTGCGGAAGGCTTTTTCGATGCCGGGGCGCAGGACTTTGACGGCGACCTCTTCGCCGGTCTCGGCCAGTCGTGCATGGTGGACCTGCGCGATTGAGGCCGCAGCGACGGGTTCGCTGAACTCAGAGAAAATCGCGCTGACCGGCTCACCCAACTCCTGCTCGACCGCCCTGCGGGCCAGCGCCGTGTCAAAAGGCGGCAGCTTGTCTTGCAAGACACGCAGTTGCACAGCCAGATCATCCCCAACCACGTCGGGCCGGGTCGAAAGCACCTGACCGAATTTGATGTAGGCCGGGCCAAGCGCGGTCAGCGCGCGGGTGGCGGGCGGCATGGTCGGGTCGCCCTTGTAGCCCAGCCATTTGAACGGCAGGCCAAGCGCGCGGGCCACGAAACGCAGCGCCGGGGAAGCATCGAAAGCATCCAGCACCACATTCATCGCGCCCGCGCGTTCCAGCGTCGCGCCGGTGCGGATCAACCGCCAGATGTTGTGCGGACCGCGCATCAGAGTTTCCAGCCCGAATGCAGCGCCGCGATGCCCATGCTCAGGTTGCGGTATTTGGCCTGCCCGAAACCGGCTGTGCGTACCATCGACAGAAACGTTTCCTGATCGGGGAAATTGCGGATCGATTCGACCAGATACTGATAGCTGTCGCGGTCACCCGCGATGGCCTGTCCCATGCGCGGGATCACGTTGAAACTGTAGAGGTCATAGGCTTTTTGCATTGCTGGGTTGGGCAGCTGACTGAACTCCAACACCATCAGACGGCCACCGGGGCGCAGCACACGGTAGGCCTCGTTCAGCGCCTCTTGGGGGCGGGTCACGTTTCGGATGCCGAAGCTGATCGTGTAGACGTCGAAGGTGTTGTCGGGGAACGGCAGCGCCATGGCGTCGCCCACCACCCAATCAAGGCTGCCGGTCAGGCTGTCGGCCTCGGCCCGTTTGCGGCCTTCGACCAACATCGGCTCGGTGAGGTCGAGCACCGTGGCATGACCGTGGCCCGCGCGGCCTAGAAATTTGAAAGACACATCGCCCGTGCCACCCGCCACATCGAGCAACTTCTGACCGGGACGCGGGGCGAGCCAATCCATCATCGCTTCTTTCCAGACGCGGTGGATGCCCATGCTCATCACATCGTTCATGATGTCGTATTTGCTGGCGACAGAGTTGAACACACCCTGCACGCGACCTGCTTTTTCATGTTCGGGCACGGTCTCGAAACCGAAATGGGTGGTTTTGTCGGCGTCCTGGGTCATCTGCTCTTGCGATCCTCTGGTTCAGTCCCTTGTTATAGGGTGCCGTAGGCTGGGGACAATGCGTGCCTTTTGTCACAGGCAAGCCAGAGGGGAAACCGAGATGCCGGAACTGCCAGAGGTCGAAACCGTCCGCCGAGGGCTGGCCCCCGCGATGGAGGGCCAAGTGATCGCCCGGGCCGAGGTCAACCGCCCCGACCTGCGCTGGCCCTTCCCCGAGCGCATGGCTGAGCGGTTGACCGGGCAGCGCGTCGGCCTGCTGCGGCGGCGGTCGAAATACATCCTCGCCGATCTGGCGAGTGGGGAATCGCTGCTGGTGCATCTGGGCATGTCTGGCCGGATGCTGGTCTCGGGCGACCCACTGGGACAGTTTCAGCACAACCACCCCGCGCCCGAGAAACATGACCATGTCGTGTTGCATATGGGTAACGGTGCGCGGATCACCTTTAACGACCCCCGCCGTTTCGGCGCGATGGATCTGATGCCCACCGCCGGGGCCGAGGCGCATAAACTGCTGGCTTCGCTCGGGCCGGAACCCTTGGGCAATGACTTTCACGAAGCGCATCTGGTGGCGAAGCTTAAGGGGCGCAATACACCGATCAAGTCCGCCTTGCTCGACCAGCGGCTCGTGGCGGGTTTGGGAAATATCTACGTCTGCGAAGCACTTTACCGCGCAGGGATTCACCCCGCCCGCAAGGCCGGGCGCATCTCGGCCACGCGGATCGCCGGGCTGGTGCCGATCATCCGCGAGGTGCTGGCCGATGCCATCACGGCGGGAGGTTCCTCGCTCAAGGACTTCCGGCAGGCGGACGGCGAATTGGGCTATTTCCAGCACAGCTTCGATGTCTACGGACGAGAGGGCCAACCCTGCCGCCGACCGGGCTGCGACGGCACCATCGGGCGCATCGTACAAAGCGGGCGGTCTTCCTTCTATTGCCCCCGTTGCCAAAGATAACTTGAAACATGGTTGCCGCGTGGTATGCACATTCCCCTGAGCGCAACAACAAAGAGCATTCTTGATGGCTTACGAAACGATCACCGTGGACGTGGACAACCATGTGGCCCTGATCACCCTCAACCGCCCGGATGCGCTGAACGCGCTCAACGACGCGTTGCTGGGTGAATTGGCCAAAGCGCTGAAAGGCGCACAGGAAAACGACAAGGTGCGTTGCATCGTCATCACCGGGTCGGAAAAGGCATTCGCGGCCGGGGCCGATATCGCAATGATGCGCGATCAAAGCTTTGTCGACGTCTTCATGGGCGATCTCTTCACCCCCGAAACAGATCAGATTCTGCGCGTGCGTAAGCCGATCATCGCAGCCGTGTCGGGCTATGCCTTGGGCGGTGGCTGCGAATTGGCGATGATGTGCGATTTCATCATCTGTTCGGAAAGCGCCAAGTTCGGCCAGCCTGAGATCAACCTTGGTGTCGTAGCAGGCATCGGCGGCACCCAGCGTCTGACGCGCCTTGTGGGCAAGTCCAAAGCGATGGACATGAACCTAACGGGCCGCTTCATGGATGCCGAAGAAGCCGAACGCTCGGGCCTTGTGTCGCGCGTTGTGCCGGTCAAAAAGCTGATGGAAGAAGCCATGGCCGCCGCTGGCAAGATCGCCGAGAAATCGATGATCTCGGCCACCGTGGTCAAGGAATGCGTGAACCGCGCCTATGAGGTGCCGCTGAGCGAAGGCCTGTTGTTCGAGCGCCGCATGTTCCATTCGCTGTTCAACACCGAAGACCAGAAAGAAGGCATGTCGGCCTTTCTTGAAAAGCGCGAAGCGCAGTTCCGCGACAAATAAGCGATTCCAGTGGCGCGGCTTGCATTGCCGCGCCTGCTGTCTTATAGGCAGCCCCAATACATGCGCGTGCAGCCCGCTCTGGCTAGAATCACCTGCCCTTTTGGGGCCCGGATTTCCGGTAGGGTTGGCGTCACGCATTGCTACGCAACAAAATGAACCCGAAGGCTGATACTCATGGCAAACACAACACAATCCGCAAAGCGCGCACGTCAAAACGAGAAACGTTTTGCGATCAACAAAGCCCGCCGTTCGCGCATCCGCACCTACCTGCGCAAAGTCGAAGAGGCGATCACCTCCGGTGATAAAGAAGCCGCAACCGCCGCTTTGAAAGCCGCCCAGCCCGAGCTGATGCGCGGCGTCACCAAAGGCGTTTTCCACAAAAACACCGCTTCGCGCAAAATGTCGCGTCTGGCCGCACGGGTCAAAGCACTGGGTTAATCTGGCCCCACAGCCAACCCTTTGAAAGACAAGAGGCGCCGCATTGCGGCGCCTTTTTTCGTGCGGGTGCAGCGAAAAAAACACGCCAGAGATTCTTTTCAGGCAATCTCTGAGTCAAGATGGAAGATATGTTGAAGCGGACCGGAAACACTTGCTACCAAAGGTCCAGCGATTCATTTCGCTTGGGGGGACAGGCCCTGAACAAGGTGTCAGCCGACTGGCAGAATGCCAAGTTTAGGGGGGTGCAAGTGACCGTGTAAAAACGGCCCCGCGCACTGTCGTGAATGCTGCTGCCAGCACGTTTACCCTGTCGATGAGAACACGAACGGTTCGTTCAGCGCCTCTTGCGCCGTTTTGCGGCGCATCAGGCTTATGGGCTTGCCATTCTTTTAAAGTCCGAAGGACACAGGTCGGTCATCCGCGTGGGACCGGGTGGATGACCTGTTGCCGGGTGAAACAATATTGAGGGCCGGGATCCACTCGGCCTCTGTGCGAAAAGCAAAGCGGGACGTAAGGCACGATGACATTAGATCACTGGGGCGAGATCAAAGAGCGGCTTCTAAAGACGGTGGGGCAGAACAACTACACCACTTGGATTGAACCGCTTGTGCCCGGCGCTGTTGAAGACGGAATCGTGACACTCAAAGTGCCGACAAATTTCTTCGGGAACTACGTCAGCCAGAACTTCTCGGATCTGATCCTGCATGAGATCAACACGGCGGGCACCGATGCCACCCGTTTGAACTTTGCCTTGAATCAGCAACCCAGCCCTGCCGCCGAAAAGCCTGCCCCGGCTGCGCGTCAGACCACGGCTGCCGTGAAACCCGCCGCCAACACCCAGCTGAGCACCGCCCCGCTTGACCCGCGCTTCAGCTTTGACAATTTCGTCGTCGGCAAGCCCAACGAACTGGCCCACGCTGCCGCCCGCCGCGTCGCCGAAGGTGGGCCGGTCACCTTCAACCCGCTGTTCCTTTATGGCGGTGTCGGTTTGGGTAAAACGCACCTCATGCACGCCATCGCGCGCGAATTGCACGCGCGTAAGCCGGAGATGAATGTGCTCTACCTCTCGGCTGAGCAGTTCATGTACCGTTTCGTTCAGGCGCTACGCGACCGCAAGATGATGGACTTCAAAGAGATCTTCCGTTCGGTCGACGTACTGATGGTCGATGACGTGCAGTTCATCGCGGGCAAAGATTCCACACAAGAAGAGTTCTTTCACACGTTCAACGCGCTTGTGGACCAGCACAAACAGATCATCATCTCTGCCGACCGCGCACCGGGGGAGATCAAAGACCTCGAAGACCGCGTCAAATCGCGTCTGCAATGCGGCCTGATCGTTGACCTACACCCGACGGACTATGAACTCCGCCTCGGCATTCTGCAAAGCAAGGTCGAAGTGCAGCGCAAGACCTATCCGGACCTCGAAGTGGCCGATGGCGTGCTGGAATTTCTGGCGCATCGCATCACCTCGAACGTCCGCGTGCTCGAAGGCGCGCTGACCCGTCTGTTCGCTTTCGCCTCGCTCGTGGGCCGTGAGATCGACATGGGGCTGACGCAGGACTGTCTGGCCGACGTGCTGCGCGCCTCAGAGCGCAAAATTTCAGTCGAGGAAATCCAGCGGAAAGTGTCGGATCACTACAACATTCGTCTGAGCGATATGATCGGCCCCAAGCGTCTGCGCAGCTATGCCCGCCCGCGTCAGGTGGCGATGTATCTGTGCAAGCAGATGACCAGCCGCTCCCTGCCCGAAATCGGCCGCCGCTTTGGCGGGCGCGACCACACCACCGTCATGCACGGGGTGCGCCGCATCGAAGAACTCAAGGTCTCGGACGGGCAGATCGCCGAGGATCTGGAACTGCTGCGCCGGGCGCTCGAATCCTAAGCTGAGCGGCCTGAGGGGTTGTCCTCAGGACACGGTTAAACAGCGATCGGGGGCGCAGCTTGCGCCCCTCTTGCATTCACTTAAACAAAGCCACAAAAGTTCTTGTGTAAGCGTGGGAACCGGGTAGTTTGCCTCTCCCGGCAATCGGTATGGGAGAAGGCATATGAAATTCAGCATCGAACGCGCGGCACTGCTCAAGGCCGTTTCGCAAGCCCAATCCGTGGTCGAGCGCCGCAACACCATTCCGATCCTCGCCAACGTGCTGATCGAGGCCGAGGGCAGCGATGTTTCCTTCCGCGCCACCGATCTGGATATCGAAGTGGTCGACAAGGTCGCCGCGCAGGTTGAGCGCGCTGGCGCCACCACCGTTTCGGCCACGCTGCTGCATGAAATCGTGCGCAAACTGCCCGATGGCGCGTTGATCAGCCTGACCGCCGATACCGCCGCTGGCCGCCTGACTGTCGAAGCGGGCCGCTCGAACTTCTCGCTGGCAACCCTGCCGCGTGAGGACTTCCCCGTGATGGCGTCCTCGGAATATGCCTCGAACTTCGCGGCCCCTGCCCCGGTGCTGCGCCGCCTGTTCGACAAGTCGAAATTTGCCATCTCCACCGAAGAGACGCGCTATTACCTGAACGGTGTTTACCTGCATATCGCGGATGCCGAAGGCGGCAAGGCCCTGCGCTGCGTGGCGACCGATGGTCACCGCCTCGCCCGGATCGACGCCGAGATGCCCGAGGGTGCGGCCGAGATGCCCGGCGTCATCGTGCCGCGCAAGACCGTGGGCGAGTTGCGCAAGCTGCTGGATGATGACGAGATGGAAATCGCGGTGTCCGTGTCAGAGACCAAGATCCGTTTCGCCACCCCCGCCATCACCCTGACATCCAAGGTCATCGACGGCACCTTCCCCGATTACACCCGCGTGATCCCACAGGGAAACACCCGCAAGATGGAAGTCGACGCCGCCGATTTCGCCCGTGCGGTGGACCGTGTGGCAACCGTGAGCTCCGAGCGTTCGCGCGCCGTAAAACTGCAACTGGACGAAGACCGTCTGGTGCTGTCCGTCAACGCGCCTGACAGCGGTGCGGCGGAAGAAGAGCTTGCCGTGGCCTATGCCGACGAGCGGCTGGAGATTGGTTTCAACGCCAAATACCTGCTTGAGATCGCAAGCCAAGTGGACCGCGAGAACGCCGTCTTCCTGTTCAACTCCTCTGGCGACCCGACCCTGATGCGCGAAGGCAATGATACGTCGGCGGTTTACGTCGTCATGCCGATGCGCGTGTGAGTTGGGCGGAAATTTTTGAAATTCCCGCGCCGTTTTCTTTCAGAGAAAACGGGGTCTGAATGGCGCAACTGTATCTTTCCAACCTCGGCCTCTCGCATTTCCGCTCGCACCGCCGGGCGATGATCGACGTGGATGCGCGCCCCGTCGCGCTCTATGGCCCCAATGGCGCGGGCAAGACCAATGTCATCGAAGCGATCTCGCTGCTGTCGCCGGGTCGCGGGCTGCGCCGCACCAGCGCGCAAGATATGGCACGGCGGCCCGAGGCTTTGGGCTGGAAGGTGACCGGGCTGCTGCACGGCCCCACGGTGCTGCATGAGGTCGACATCTGGTCCGAAGCGGGCGCGGCACGGCAGACCAAGATCGACGGCAAGGCAGCCGCACAAACGGCGCTTGGTCGCATTGCTCGCGTGCTCTGGCTGATCCCCGCCATGGACCGGCTTTGGATCGAAGGCGCCGAGGGGCGGCGGCGCTTTCTTGACCGGGTGACGCTTTCGATGCTGCCCGATCATGCGGACCTGTCACTGAGCTACGAGAAAGCCATGCGCGAGCGTAACCGGCTGCTCAAGGACATGGTGCGCGAGCCTGCGTGGTACACCGCGCTTGAGACCCGCATGGCTGAAACCGGCGCGCAGATTCACGCCAACCGCCTGCAGGCGCTGGCAGCACTTGAGGCGGCGCAGGCAGAGGCCCAGACCGCCTTCCCCATCGCGACGCTGTCGCTGCTGAACGACATGCCCGAGAGCGCCGATGCCCTGCGCGCTGCGCTCTCGGACAACCGCATGCGCGACCTTGCCGCCGGGCGCACGCTCATCGGCCCCCACCGCGCCGATCTGGAGGGTACCTATGCCGCCAAGGGCATCGCCGCGCGGGACTGCTCCACCGGAGAGCAGAAGGCGCTGCTGGTCTCGCTCATCCTTGCCAATGCCCGCGCCATCGCCGCCGACTTCGGCGCGCCGCCGCTGCTGCTGCTGGACGAGGTCGCCGCCCATCTCGACGCGAGCCGCCGCGCGGCGCTTTACGACGAGATCACCGCGCTTGGCGCGCAGGCTTGGATGACCGGCACCGGGCCTGAACTGTTCGAAAGCCTTGGCGCGCGGGCGCAATATGTTGAGGTCACCGAAGAGGACGGCCTTTCGCAGGTGGAGCGGCGACCGTGACCCTTACCCCCGCCGATCTGCTGCTTTACTGCGGCGCGCTCTTGATCCTGTTCCTCACCCCCGGCCCGGTTTGGCTGGCAATGATGGCCCGTGCCCTTTCGGGCGGGTTTCAGGCGGCATGGCCGCTGGCGCTTGGTGTGGCGATTGGTGACATGCTTTGGCCATTGGTGGCGGTGCTGGGGATCACATGGATCGTCTCGGCATTTGACACGGTGATGGAGGTGCTGCGCTGGACCGCGGCGCTGGTGTTCATCGCCATGGGGATCGGCCTGATCCGTCAGGCAGGTGCGCAGATCAGCACCGACAGCCGCCTCACCCGGCCCGGGATGTGGTCCGGTTTCGTCGCGGGGCTGGTGGCGATCCTTGGCAACCCCAAGGCGGTCCTGTTCTACATGGGCGTGCTGCCCGGCTTCTTTGATCTGCGCCAAGTCACCGGCCCCGACATCGGGCTGATCCTCGCCGCCTCGGTCATCGTGCCGCTTATCGGCAACCTTGTGATCGCGCTGCTGGTGGGCCGCCTGCGCGGCTTTCTGACCGCCCCGCGCACGCTGCGGCGGATCAATCTGATCTCGGGCGGGATGCTCATTTTCGTGGGGCTGATCATCCCCTTCACCTGACACAAAATCTTGTGTCATTCGCGTGACAATGCCGGGCGAAAACACTATAAATCGGGCAAACGAGAAGGGTTATTTCCGCATGTCCGATACCGCGCAGACACCACAGGAATACGGCGCCGATTCCATTAAGGTTCTCAAAGGGTTGGAGGCTGTTCGCAAACGCCCCGGCATGTATATCGGGGACACCGATGACGGCTCGGGCCTGCATCACATGGTCTATGAGGTCGTGGACAACGGCATCGATGAAGCGCTGGCCGGTCATGCCGACGCGGTAACGGTCACAATTCACGAGGATTCCAGCGTCTCGGTCAGCGACAACGGGCGCGGGATTCCGGTGGGCATCCACGAGGAAGAAGGCGTTTCCGCCGCCGAGGTCATCATGACCCAGCTGCACGCGGGCGGCAAATTCGATAGCAACTCCTACAAGGTCTCAGGCGGTCTGCACGGGGTTGGCGTTTCGGTTGTGAACGCCCTGTCGGACTGGCTGGAACTGCGCATTTGGCGCGAGGGCAAGGAGCATATCGCCCGCTTTGAAGGCGGCTTCACCACCAAGCACCTCGAAGTTGTGGGCGAGACGGACCGCACCGGCACCGAGGTCCGCTTCATGGCCTCGACCGAGACTTTCTCGAACCTCGAATACAGTTTCGAAACGCTGGAAAAACGCCTGCGCGAACTGGCCTTTCTGAACTCCGGCGTGCGGATCATCCTCAATGATGAACGCCCTGTCGAGCCGCTGCGGACGGAGCTGTTCTACGAAGGCGGGGTGAAAGAATTTGTTAAATACCTCGACCGTCACAAGTCTTCGGTCATGCCCGAGCCAATCTTTATCACCGGTGAGCGTGACGACATCGGCATCGAAGTGGCGATGTGGTGGAACGACAGCTACCATGAGAACGTACTGCCCTTCACCAACAACATTCCACAGCGCGATGGCGGCACCCATATGGCGGGCTTTCGCGGCGCGCTGACGCGGACGATCAATAGCTACGCCCAGACCAGCGGCATCGCCAAGCGGGAGAAGATTAACTTCACCGGTGACGACGCCCGCGAGGGCCTGACCTGCGTGCTGTCCGTCAAAGTGCCGGACCCAAAGTTCTCTTCGCAAACCAAGGACAAGCTGGTGTCTTCCGAAGTGCGCCCGGCTGTCGAAGGTCTGGTGAACGAAAAGCTCGCCGAGTGGTTCGAAGAGAACCCCAACGAGGCCAAGCAGATCGTCGGCAAGATCGTCGAGGCCGCGCAGGCCCGCGAAGCCGCTCGCAAGGCGCGCGAGCTGACACGGCGCAAGACGGCGATGGATGTGAACTTCCTCGCGGGCAAGCTCAAGGACTGCTCGGAGAAAGACCCCTCCAAGACCGAAGTCTTCCTCGTCGAGGGGGACAGCGCCGGCGGCTCTGCCCAGACCGGACGCGACCGTCAGACTCAAGCGATCCTGCCGCTCAAAGGTAAAATCCTCAACGTTGAACGCGCCCGGTTTGACCGGATGCTGGGCAGCCAAGAGATCGGCAACCTTGTCATGGCGCTCGGCACTGGCATCGGGCGGGATGAGTTCAACCTCTCCAAACTGCGCTACCACAAGATTGTCATCATGACCGACGCCGACGTCGACGGGGCGCATATCCGCACGCTCCTGCTGACCTTCTTCTACCGCCAGATGCCCGAACTCATCGAGAACGGACACCTCTACATCGCGCAGCCGCCGCTCTACAAAGTGTCGCGTGGCAAGTCCGAGGTCTATCTCAAGGATGAGGCCGCGATGGAGGAATATCTGATTCAGCAGGGCGTCGACGGTGCCATGCTGCGCCAAGGCAACGGCGAAGAGATCACCGGCCAAGACCTCACCCGCGTGGTCGACATGGCGCGCCAACTCAAGCGCGTGCTGGAAGCCTTCCCAACCCATTACCCGCGCCATATCCTTGAACAGGCCGCCATCGCCGGGGCCTTTGTCGATGGCGCGGTGGACAGCGACCTGCAAGGCGTGGCCGACAAGGTCGCCGACCGTCTGAACCTGATCGCGCTGGAATACGAGCGTGGCTGGCAGGGCCGCATCACCCAAGATCACGGCATCCGCCTCGCCCGCATCCTGCGCGGCGTCGAAGAGGTGCGCACGCTTGATGGCCGCATGATGCGGTCGGGCGAGGCGAAGAAATCCGGCAGCTTCACCCAGCACCTACAAGATGTCTATGACCAGCCCGCCAAGCTGATCCGCAAAGACCGCAGCCAGATGATCTATGGCCCCATGGACCTGCTCGGCGCGATCCTCGCCGAAGGCGAAAAGGGCCTGTCGTTGCAGCGCTACAAAGGTCTGGGCGAGATGAACCCGGATCAGCTGTGGGAAACCACCCTCGACCCCGATGCACGCACGCTGCTGCAGGTCCGCGTAGAGGACATGGCCGAAGCGGATGATCTCTTTACCAAGCTGATGGGGGATGTGGTCGAGCCACGGCGCGAGTTCATTCAGCAAAACGCGCTGAGCGTCGAGAACCTGGATTTTTAAAGGGGTTGTAGGATCGCGCATATTCGTGCGCGGTCCCCATAAGTTTGCGCAATTTTCCCATAGGCTTGCGCGGGCTGGGCCGAAATGCATACCGTCTGGCTCCTCAATGGTGACTCTTCGTGAATTCGCCGTAGACGACAAGAAAGACGGGAAATGAGGAAGGGTGAATTGGCAGCTGCCGAGCAGCTACTTACTAACGCTTTGAGCCGTAACGCGTGCCGGCGGCCTCGCACTATACGCGCATTGTCGAACGACGATTATTTCAGATTTTCTGCATCATTTTCCGAATGAACCCCAATACGAAGGCAACCGCGCTATTCAATCCGATGCTGGGTCTGACCTTCGGCTGGGTCGGTGACGCGGCGCCGAAGGCGGCATCATCGAGCGTTTCCAGATATTCCCGCGCTGCCCGGTTCCGAGCCTCGCGCGCGACCTCAGGGCTCCAGTCTTCGGCTGAGATTGACCGAGCCTTGTTGGCGTCAGCGGAGATCAGGCTGGCATCCACGGCAAAGCCCTCGCCGGACACCAGATCCTCCCTCAGGCACCGCTCGACCGTGGCCTCGAAGATCTGTCGCAGCAGATTGCTGTCGCGAAACTTGCCATGGCGATACCGCGAGAACGTCGAGTGATCCGGGACCTTCCCCTCCAAGCCCAGCCGACAGAACCACCGATAGGCGAGGTTCAGATGGACCTCGTCGCAGAGGCGACGTTCCGATCGGATGCCCATGACGTAACCAATGACCAGCATCCGGATGATCAGCTCTGGATCGATCGAAGGACGCCCGAGGTGGATAGTGTCCCAAGGAATGGTGTAACTTTGTTCTTCGGCCATGGCTTGGCCGCAGTTACAGGACGGCGATTGTCGCCGGGTCCATGGGGGTAGTGTCGCAAATGGCGGCGACGGTTTCCAGTGTCATGTAGCGCCGCGTGATCGCCCACTCATCATTTTGCTCCAGCATCAGGGCTCCGACCAGTCGTGTGACTGCGGCCTCGTTTGGAAAGATGCCGACAACGTTGGTCCGGCGCTTAATCTCCTTGTTGAGGCGTTCAAGTGGGTTTGTGCTGTGGATCTTGACCCAATGCTCGCGGGGAAAGCTCTTGTAGGCCAACACGTCATCCTCAGCCCGGCGCATCAACTCCGCGAGCTTTGGATGGCGCGTCTCAAACGCGTCGATCAGCTTGGCCCAGTGCTCTTTTGACGCGGCCAGCGTGTCCTGGTCGAAGGCGGTTCTGAGCGCCGCGGTG
>NZ_LWER01000190.1:0-8745 GCF_001634775.1 Sulfitobacter sp. HI0027 | reverse complement strand
CCAGTATCTGCGATCATTGCTTGTCGTTGGTATGACATCACTCGTTCGACAAACACGATCCCATCCCGAGCGAGCCAGCAAATGGCTTACATCCTTGCTTGAACGCAAATCTGCGCGTGTCGCAACCGTCGCCATGGCCAACAAGACCGCCCGGATCGTCTGGGCAGTGCTTACCCGCAACGAACCCTACAGCCCACGCACTGTAGCCTGAGACGAAAGGAACAACGAGTTAGCAAGACCCGCGAGATGATGGTGCATAAGTCTGCCGCCAAAGCCAAGACACTCCGCCGAATGGCGCGGGCATAATAGCCCGTAAAGCTGATAGGAACTTGGTTTGCGGAACCCATCAGGGCCAGCGGTCAAAACCGCGCAAACAGGCCGGACACATGACTGCTTCTGACAAATGCACAAATCAGATCAAAAATGTCTTGCTATGCAGGAGCCATCCACTGCTGCCGTTCGACGTTACGAATTGAAGGGCTTCCTTCTGGCGCAGCGCAAATGAGACGTGGTATCAGAGCAGCTTGCAAGTTGCAGGTCACTGCCTACCAAACCCGAAATGCCGGTAGGCAGAAGCTCTTCAAGTTATCGGGCTGGACCTGGCAGTGCTTCTCGAAGCGCATCAACTGATACGTCTAAGGCCTCTGCGACCTGATTCAAATCGGCGTTTGGGCCACCAGCGTCCATCAATGTCTGCAACAAGAGGTCAGGATCAACGCCCAGTTCTTCAGCCATTGCGCCGAAATCCGGGCCCGGACCGCCAGGCCCACCATCAAGGTTGTTCGATCCAGCGCCGGTGCTGGCAGTGGTCGAGAAATTCCCTTCTGCAACGACCCCTACGAGGCAAGTTGGCAAGTTGGGAAAGCTCTCGCCAGCGTGATAGTGGTAGACTGGCTCGCCACCTTCTTCCGTAAGGCCGATGTGGCCACTGCATTCATCAAGGCCGTCTGGGGTGATGCCATCATGGTCCAACGCGCCGAACATCGCGAAGCCATCAAAGGCGTATCCGAATTGCGCGGTCTGGTCTTGTGCAACACTGGTGCATTCGGCTTCCACGCCTTCTGCCTGATAAATAGCGTTCACATTTGTGGCTGTTGCATGCCAATGGTACCAACCGCCGGGATCGACATGGCCGCCACAATTGTCGAGCGCAGGCATGTGACCAGTAACCAGCACCGAGGGCGCATCGCCGAAAATTGGCACCCCATCAAGTCCTACCCCGAGAAGGGAAACGGTACCAAGTTTCGTCGGCTCATCTGCCATAACAGGATCGGCCGGGATCAGCATTGTCATCTCTACCTCAGGATCAACGGATCCCGCGATGCATTCATTGGGCTCCGTGGGCCCCTCGACACGAATGTCGAATGAATAGACTTCGCCTTCGTCATTGAAGAATGTGTATCCCTGAGCGTCCAGCATTCTCAGAAAATCGCCATTGATCCGGTATAGCCCCGCCCTGTCCCCGTCCCAGTTCCATATGCCGCCTTCATCCTCCAAAGTTGCCGGGCAAAATGGGCCAATCTCCAAACCTTCGGGAAGATACTTCACGACATAGCTTACACATTCCGTTGCCGTGCCATCCTCGAGCGTACAATCCACAGTTTGGCTCGGCGAAGCCAGTGCGTTTTCCTGAACTGAATGCTCGTTTGCATGTGCAAAGGCGCTGGTCCCGAAGGCTGATCCACCAACGGTAGCAAGGACCAAGAAGGTCGATTTGAGCCTTCCTAGATTAGGCGATAGGTAGGTAGCGCGCATATTTGTTCTCCGTAAGTTAGGGCTAAATTGGGCGGCTTGTGGCCCGATAATCAGGTTGCGGTTTATAGACCTAGGATGCGGCAGCATTGCCTTGCGGCTAAACTACGAGTATGCCTAGACTACGCAATATACTTAGGCTCCTAACTTAATGAAACAAGAGAAGCAACGTGCCGGGTTTCACCTTCTTGTTCACAGTGTGCATCTTTTGGATGACCGGCTGCGCGAACTCTTGGCCCCCTTGGGGATACATGCGGGCCAAGCCCGCATAATTCACGGCATCCACCGCATGGGAGAAGCCTCGCAACGGCAGCTGGCAGACCAGTTCAATGTAACTCCCGCCAGCATGAGCCAAATGACGAAGAGGCTTATCAATAATGGATTCATCAAAGTTCGCCCGGATCCCAGTGATAAGAGATCTAGCCTTGTGTCATTGACATCAGAAGGTGAGATGCTCTTGAACCAGATCATCGAGGTTTGGAAAAAAGTCGATGACATTATCATTGATGCAATTGGGGCACGAAACGCAGAGCAACTTTTTTCTCAAAGCTTGAAGCTCAGAGACACACTGGGTGGAAAAGCTCCTGGAACGAAGGACGTACCTAGGTGACAATGGCAAGACAGATCAACGGTGCCAAGCCTACATTATGGCATTATTGAGCGAATTACTCAAAGTGCCCCGCGCGGTCGCCGGATCTGGCGCAGCACCACATTGAAATCTTCTCCAACGAACGTTGAGGACGGCCGAAGCAGATTTCGGCTGCGCGCACAAGCAGGGTCCGCAGTGAGAGATGCCCTTGAAGACTGTTCTGCGGACAAACTCTACCTTAGATGGATTTTACTACGCCCTCTTAAATGTAGCTGTTGCAACACCCATCGCAATTAGAGCAGTACCGCCCAGCCGAGAGAACCAAGCCGACGTCGACGGTCGCGCGATCTTGGCCCGCAGCTTGTCCGCCAAGAGCGCATAGGCAAGTGCAATCAGTGCCCCCAGACCGACGAAGGTAATGACGAGTACGGCAAACTGTGGCAGAAGCGGGCTGTCCACTACGACGAACTGCGGCACAAACGCGATAAAGAATACGATGGATTTCGGGTTGAGCGCGGTCACGGCCGCAGTATGGCCGAAAACGCTCGATGCGGTGGTCGCTGGCATCTTTTCCAGATCGCCAAACGAAGCTTTCGATGCGCTTCGAAAAAGCCTAATGCCCAAATACACGAGATAGATCGCCCCAATCCATTTCAGTATGGTAAAGAGTGTAGCGAATGTCAGAACCAAGGCACCCAGCCCGGCAAGTGACGCGGACATAGCGATGAAATCACCAAGGGCCGCTCCGCCGACCGTTGCAAGAGCGACCCTTTTTCCATGGCTGATCGCATAGCTAAGAATGAGCAACACAGTCGGCCCCGGAATGAGCAAAAGAGCTATTGAGGCTGCGACAAACGCCAACCAAACCTGAAAATCCAAACGATTACCTTTCTGACTTTTCCATAAGCCAGCCACAGTTGGCTAAGGCTGTAAAGGGGCAAAGTTCGAGCTGAATTGTTGCTACGCAGTACGGTTCAGCTTGGCCCAAAGTGGACCTCGGATGCGCCGTAAATTTCATGGTATGATGATCCGTAAATAGCAAATTGCTGATGTGGTGGGCGTGGCGGATCGGAGGGTCAATCAGAAGTGTTGAACTTCTACGCTGGCAATGCCAACCACCATAGCATCTGCATTCTAACTTCACATTTTGATGAAACTCTACGACATGAACCCAATCCGGAAGTCATTGTTTGCCAAGATATTCACAGCCGTCGCAGCAACGGCCATTCTGGTAGTAATTGTGATGGCGTTTATGGTCGCGGTGTGGATGCGCGACGGTTTTGCGCGGTACCTGCTTAGGGGTGAGTTGACACAGTTCGATGAACTAACGTCGTCCTTGGCTGACCTTCACCAAGGGGTTTGGGCTGAATTTGATGAGAATCCGCAGGACTGGGCTAGCTTTGTACTCTCGCATGCTCCTCATCGTGCGGCAGATTTTAGTCCTCCCCCAGGCGCACTCCCGGGAAACTCTCCTGAAGCCCCACTCGGGCCGAAGCCAGCCACCCCACCGCCTTTTGCAATAGGAGGCGAGAATATGAGACTGGAGAAGCGCCTTGTGCTGCTCGACCGCGACGGCATCCAGGTCGCTGGCAATATCGAACGTTCATCGGTGTTCGAGCGCCGTCCGGTTTGCGCAGAGAACAACTGCAAAGGCGAGAACCTTCTCGGATATATTGGATTAAACGCACCAGTGGTGCAGGAAAATCCAAGCGACGCGTTTTTCTTGCGCGGACAGTATGCGTCGCTTGCGCTCGCCGCTTTGATCGCCGTCGCCCTGTCGGCGGTTGCTGCATTTATTGTTGCGCGACAGTTACTGGAGCCCATTAAGCGATTGGAATTGGGTGCGAAGACGATGGCCGCGGGCAGTTATACAGCAAGGATCAAACGAGATCGCACAGATGAGTTGGGGCAACTGATCGGCCATTACAACACCTTGGCGGCGACACTTGAACGGACCGCCAAGGCCGAGCGCGAATGGATTTCGAACACCAGCCACGAATTGCAGACTCCACTTGCGGTTTTGCGCGCCCAAATCGAGGCGCTACAGGACGGGATACGCAAGCCTGATGCTAAAACGCTAACTGAAATGCATGTGGCACTCATGCGACTATCGCGCTTGGTGCAAGACCTCAAAACTCTTTCCTATGGCCGCGAGGCAGAATTAACATCCGCACTTGAGCCGGAGGACCTTCCCACTCTTGTAAAACAGGCTGCCGAAACGGCGCGTTCAAAATTAAACGCTAAGGGAATTGAATTGGAACTCAATCTGCCAACGCATACTCTGGTTCCATGCGACCGGGGGCAGATTGGCCAAGTTATGGATAACCTGCTTGAGAACGCGTTTAGATACACCGACGGACCGGGCCATATACGCGTGAACCTGCAAGAGGATGGAGCTTTCGCGCTGCTGACTGTAGAGGACACCCCGCCAACCGTGCCGGAAGGTGATGTGGAAAAGCTATTTGATCGCTTTTACCGTGTAGAAGCCTCCCGGTCTCGCGCGCATGGTGGTTCTGGACTGGGACTTTCTGTCAGTAAGGCGATTGTAGAAGCGCATGGCGGTACCATCTACGCGGGCCGATCTGAATTGGGCGGGCTGCAAATCTTCATAAGATTGCCAAGGGATACGATATGACTGTGGCGAGCATCTTGATCGTAGAAGACGAAATTGCGCTTGCAGAAGTCGTGCGGGACTATTTGCTGGTGGAGAGGATGCATGTCGACATGCTCACCTCAGGCGCGGGTGCCGTCGAGCTTATACAGGCGAAACAGTATGATTTGGTTATTCTTGATCTGATGCTGCCTGAAGTAGACGGCCTGACGATTTGCCGAGAATTGCGCAAGGCATCAGACGTGCCAATCATAATGACCACGGCGAAAGTGGAAGAAATCGACCGCCTGTTGGGCCTTGAAATGGGAGCCGATGACTACCTGTGCAAACCCTACTCACCGCGTGAGCTTGTCGCGCGTGTTAGGGCGGTCTTGCGACGGCGGCCTCTTGGTAGGCCCGCAGAAAACCCCGCCACGAACGACCGGCTAATAATCGACGCCGGCAGGTGGCAGGCAACGCTTGATGGCAGCCAGCTCGACCTCACGCGGCGGGAATTCTCGCTTCTGCAGGCGCTCGCTTCACGGCCGGGCCGCGTTTTCTCCCGCGATCAGTTACTTTCGCTCGCTTTCCCTAATGACACTGAAGTTTTCGACCGAACCATTGATAGTCACATCCGAAACATCCGGCGAAAGATTGCATCGGTAAGCACTTGGGACCCGATCCGTTCTGTCTATGGCGTAGGGTACGCCTACGACGGGTAAGCCTGTCTACACGCGCTGCACCCTTCGGCAATTGAGTAGAAAAAACTACAGCGTGCATTTTTTTACAATCTGCATTTTCACTGCATAATTGCTGCAAACTCCCTGCTCAAAGAACATGGAAAAAGGGCCTGTGAATGGCAACTCAACGCCACAACAGGAGAACCTACGATGTTCATGAATAAACTTAGAGCACGACGCGAACAGGCTGCTGCCCGACGTAAAATCCCGATGTACCGGCCAACAGTACCGCATATCAAAGGCAACCAAAGCCTCATGCTCGTGATCACCTTCGCCGCTGTGGTTCTGGGTGCGCTCAACATCTCGGCTGTACGCGCTGAAAGTGCTTCGGCAGAGGGTCAAGGCACCGATTATGCGCAAGCTGCTCCTTCCAGTAAGGGAGAGCGCGGGGGCCGCCCGCCGCAAGAAGCTGTAGAAGCTTGCGAGAACGCAAAGCCGCAGTCTGCCTGCGAATTCCCAAGTCGTGAGGGTGACGCTGTTCAGGGCAATTGCATGTCACCCAAGGCGGATGTGCCACTCGCCTGCGCCCCCGCGAATATGCCGAAGAAGGGTTAAGTTGCGCTCCAACACAGGCTTTTTGCGCGGCAGCCCTCAGGGGGTTGCCGTGCTCCCTGCGTCGTTCAGAAAAGGGGCTTTCTGGATGAAGCGTCCGTCTCACCTTTGGCCGGACTTTCTGGCATGCAATCCGTGAACAACTTTCACAACAACTGAAACACGGGCTGGTGCGGACGGCAATGAACCGACACCTTCCGGCGAGGGCACGACAGAGCAGATGCCTCTCGGCATCGCTGACTCCACTTAGATGCTGGGTGCAACATTCGCCGAACAGGTACGCGCGTTCGGAGACCTTCAAGCAGGACGGCCGGCTATGCCTGGCGCAGGCAAAACGATTGGTCTTAACGGGACTGCCCCGCCACCACCAACCGACCACTTAAAACCATCCGGCCGAAATACAGTTAACCGAGCAAGGCCAACTGCTCGGTGTCGATGAGGAAATTTAAATGACTTGTACGAAACCAAACAAAGGCTCTATCGACCGCCGTTCGCTTCTCATGGGTCTTGGGGCAACCGCACTTTCAGCCTGCACAAGCCGCGTTCAAACGCCCTTGGAAACGCGCATTGAAACAGAAAACGACCCGCTGTCTCGGTTTCGTCTCTTTGCAGATGATGGGCCGGATGAATGGCTCAAACACCTTCATCCCCGGCAATCCTCAGCCTCATCGTCCGACGGGCCGAACGTGCTGGCCCTATCCGGCGGCGGTGAGGACGGTGCTTTCGGTGCGGGCGTGCTTGTTGGCTGGTCCGCGCGCGGCGACAGACCCGATTTCGACTTGGTGACCGGCATTTCGACCGGTGCCCTGATCGCGCCGTTTGCGTTTATGGGGCGAGACTATGACAATGTTCTAACCCGCGTTTTCACCCAAAGTGACGCAAGCGACATCATGCGGATGCGGCCATTTCAGGCAGTCTTCAGTGATGCGCTATTTGACACCGCGCCGCTTGCAGCATTGATTCAAGAAAACACCCCGCCCTCGTTCCTCCGCGCCATCGGGCAAAAGCATAAAGCGGGCAATAGCCTGTTGGTCGTAACCTCGGAGCTTGATAGTGCGCGAGCTTCGGTCTGGGACATGGGCGCCATTGCCGCTGCCGGGCAGTACGATCTGTTTCGCAGCATCATGCGTGCCTCTGCCGCACTTCCGGGTCTCTTTCCACCAGTGAATTTGCGATATAGCGCGGATGACAAAACCTATGCGGAAACGCATGTCGACGGGGGCGTTCACATGCAGTTCCTGGCAGTCCCGAACTTCGCGTTTACGACGCCAGACCAAAAGCTGAAAGGCGGGCACATTTACGTGCTCATCAACAACACGCTCAACCCCGGGCCCGAAGTGGTCGGGAGAACCGCGCTGAGTATTTCGCAACAGGCTCTCACGACTACAGGGCGGGCAAACGCATTGCTCCAGGTCAACGCAACACAGCTTTTCGCAAGCGAAAGGGGGCTTCGATTTTCGGTTACGTCAATCGACCCGAATGCGGGGATCGTCTATGATCCGTCGGACCGTTTTTCATCGCCCTATATGAACGCACTTTATCGACATGGCGCAAAGCGTGCGGAGAGCGGCACACTTTGGTTGAACGGTTAGGCGCGCCTCGCATGCCCGCTAGAGGTTGTCGGAAGTACTTAGAGAACGGGTAATCGACGCATGTGCCGCAAGATTTACACATTCGAATTCTTCATATCGATTAGGTCAAAACCCCAAACTTGCGGAAGATGTAAGCCCCAATGGGCGCACCGCGGAAGAAAGATGCTCCGGCTTTTTGTCAAAACTCGGACTTTGCAAATTGACCTGCCACGGGATTTTTCCTCCACCGTCGATTAGAGTCCGGCCCAACTTGAGGACGGGCAATGAAGCGAACGAGATTCACTGACGAACAGATCATCGGCATCCTTGGCGAGCACGAAGCAGGCGCAAAATGCGCGGACTTGTGCCGCAAGCACGGCAAGTCGGAAGGCACCTTTTATAACTGGAAGGCCAAATTCGGCGGCATGACGGTGTCTGAGGCCAAGCGGCTGAAGACGCTTGAGGATGAGAACGCCAAGCTGAAGAAGCTGCTGGCCGAGCAGATGCTCGATCTGGCTGCAATGAAGGAACTGGTTTCAAAAAAGTGGTGACGCCTGCCGTGAAGCGCGAGGCGGTCGCGCATCTGAAGGCCCTTCTCGGGCTATCGGAACGGCGGGCGTGCCGGATTGCCGGGGCGGACCGCAAGATGGTCCGCTACCAGGCTAAGCGTGNGCCGGACACGGTTCTACGCGGTCGGTTGCGGGATCTGGCCAATGAGCGTCGACGGTTCGGTTATCGGCGGCTCTTCGTGCTGCTGCGCCGCGAGGGCGAGCCCTCGGGGATCAACCGGATCTATCGGCTTTACCGCGAGGAAGGGCTGGCGGTGCGCAAGCGAAAGGCCCGACGCAAGGCTGTCGGGACACGGGTGCCAATCTTGGTCGAAGCACGGCCGAACGCACGTTGGTCATTGGATTTCGTCCACGACCAATTCGCCAGCGGCCAGCGCTTCCG
>NZ_LWER01000189.1:0-27804 GCF_001634775.1 Sulfitobacter sp. HI0027 | reverse complement strand
TCTTGTTGGACGCTATGGGAATGGAACCTGAGTTTCTGATCTGGCAGAGCCATGAGTATCAGCAAACGATCTTGGCCATCGGGTTGAACCTCGGCGTGGCGCTTGGCTGGATCGCCCTTAGAACAAGCCTGCAACGAGCGCGGCTCGCCGAAGAAAAGATGCGCCGTTGCACCTCAGAGTTTTCGATGGTGATGTCGCAGCATTTCACCGATTGGCGTCTGACCCCCGCCGAGCGGGATGTCGCGGTGTTTTTGGTCAAGGGCCTGAGCACCCGCGACATTGCGGACCTGCGCGGCACTTCTGAGGGGACGATCAAAGCGCAGACAAACGCGATTTATCGCAAGGCTGCCGTTACCGGGCGCACTCAGTTGCTCAGCACCTTTATTGAGGATCTGATGGATGACGCATGGGTGCCGGCGGACGCCCCGCAAA
Organism: Sulfitobacter sp. HI0027; assembly: GCF_001634775.1. Taxonomy (NCBI): domain Bacteria; kingdom Pseudomonadati; phylum Pseudomonadota; class Alphaproteobacteria; order Rhodobacterales; family Roseobacteraceae; genus Sulfitobacter; species Sulfitobacter sp. HI0027. The sequence continues at coordinate 27,372 of NZ_LWER01000189.1, read as the reverse complement.
CTGCGGCTTAGCGTTCGCATGTGGCTGCCCCCAGATTAACGGCCGCCCCGGCGTAATCGCTCCAGGAAACGCCCCCCCTCCCCCACAAAACAGGTTGCCCCTTCATGATCCAAGCAATGCTTCTATCCGTTCTGGTCGTCAGCATCTGCACGGCGATCCACTATCTCGTGCTCAAACGGGTCTCCGATACCATCGCGCAGCGCAAGAGAGCTGCGCATGGCCAGAACCTTGGCTTGGCCGTCGGCGCAATCACAATCGCGCATGTCATCGAGGCTTTCATCTATACGCTGTTCTTCCTCTGGGCCGTGCAGGGGTTGCAAATCGGCGCGCTGAACGAATCCGGGCCGGCGGGCAAGCCCCCCACAATGATGGATTATTTCTATTTCTCGCTGGTCAACTTCACCACCTTGGGGCGCGGCGATTTGACCCCTATGGGGCATCTGCGCTTCATCACCGGGATAGAGGCATTTCACGGCTTTCTGATGATTACGGCGTCAGGCAGCTTCGTGCTGCAGGTCATGGCGGGACGCGCCCCCCTGTCGGACAAGGGGTGACCCAAGTGGTTCGGCCCATTCTCTTTCCCGATAGAGAGCGCATAGGCGGCCCACCTCCAACCCGTCATCGACAGTTGGAATTGGCCCCTGCAGGACATTCTAACACGCCTCGGACATCGGCGCGCCCCGTCCCCCGTGGCAACATCAACCGCAATTCATCCCGATAAGGCATGACATGAACAGAAGACAATTCCTCGCCAGCGTTTCCGCCGCCGCGGTTCTGCCCCTTCCGGGCTTTGCTGGCCAGACGCCACTGAAGCTGAAGGCCGAAACGGTAAGCCAGCAAATCCTTCCCGAAGGCGAAGGCACCACCGCAATGCTGGGGTTCAACGGCTCGATGCCGGGATCTGAGATCAGGCTTAAACGGGGTGCGCGGGCATCGATTGAGGTCGAGAACGGGCTTGAAGAGGGCACCGCCGTTCACTGGCATGGCATCCGGTTGGAAAACCGGATGGACGGTGTCCCGGTGCTGACGCAAGACCTCATCAACCCCGGTGACAGCAAGACTTACAGCTTCGTGCCGCCCGATGCGGGGACCTATTGGTATCATTCGCATTATATCTCGCAAGAGCAGGTGGCGCGCGGCTTGATGGGGCCGCTGATCGTCGAAGACGACGCCCCCCTCGATCTGGATCATGACATCACCGTGATCCTGTCCGATTGGATCATCAACGAAGATGGCAGCCTTGTTGATGAATTCACCGACATGCATAGCGTCGCCCATGCGGGCTATATGGGCAATTTCGCCCGCGGCTTCCTCTCGCGAAGCGAGGTGCAGCAAGGTGATCGCATCCGCCTGCGGCTGATCAATGCGGCGACGAATCGTATTTTCCCCCTAAGCATCTCTGGCGTTTCTGGTTCGGTTGTCGCCCTGGACGGCATGGCACTGCGCCAACCCCGCGCGGCCTCTGACCTCGTTCTGGCGCCGGCCCAGCGGGCCGACCTGATCGTCGATGTCACCGGCCCGGTCGGCTTTGACATGCCCACGCGACAGGAGCCTTACCGTTTGGCCGAATTGTCCATCTCTGGCAAAAATACGGATCGGCAATCGGGGCCTCTGCCGACCTTGGCGGCACCGGACCTCCCCACACCGGGCACCCCTACCCAGCATCTGACCCTGACGATGATGGGCGGCGCCATGGGCGGGCGGCACGGCGGCGCCAACATCTGGTCCTTCAACGATGTCTCGGACCTTCCGGACGCGCCCTTCGCCGCCATCGAACGCGGCGAAACGGTACGGATCACATTCGTGAATGATACCGCCTTTCCGCATGGCATCCATCTGCATGGCCATCATTTCTATGAACTTGCCGCCGATGACAGCCTTGGCGATCTGCGCGACACAACTTTGGTGGCGGCCGGTGAAAGCCGGGATGTGCTGTGCGTTTTCGACAATCCAGGCCGCTGGCTGATCCACTGCCATATGCTAAGCCATGCCATCGGAGGGATGCGAACATGGGTAGAGGTCACATGATACGATATTCACTTCTTGCCCTTGTCTGGGCGACCACGGCGCAGGCGGGCCACGAACTTGAGGGCCGCGACATCGATGCGGGTCGCATGCTCTATGCCGAGACCTGCGCGGCCTGTCATGGCGCCAACCTCGAAGGCCAGCCTGACTGGCGGACACCGGATGAGGACGGCATTCTGCCAGCACCCCCTCATGATGCCACAGGCCATACCTGGCACCACGACAATGCCCTGCTCTTTGAATATACCAAGCGCGGCGGCAGCGCCGCATTGGCCGCGCGCGGGATTGATGATTTCGCCAGCGGAATGCCCGCCTTTGAAGGGGTGCTGTCGGACGCGGACATCTGGGACATTCTCGCCTACATCCGATCGACTTGGCCACCCCGCGAACAGGCCGCTCAGGCAGGTCGCAACCGGCCACATTGAGGCCTTAGGCATAGAACGCCAGCTCAGCAGTGGCGTTGATGGCCCAGATCAACAACGCATGCCACAGACCTTCGCGGTGCTATGGCATGCGCAGCCGCCCCTACCTCTTGGGCTTCTCGCCTGCCGCTGCAAAGGCAGCTTCAAGGTCGGCCTCCGTCGGAAAGCCGATCAGCACACCCGCCCGCGCTTCGTTGAGGTCGACCCCGCGCCCTTCAATTTCAGCGTCGGACATCGTAGTGCGCTGGCTGATGCGGCGGGTCCATTGAAAGAACAGGTTTTGCAGCCGTTCGCATTCTTGCGCGGAATGCGGATCATCGCCCAGATCGTTGAACTCATCCGGATCGGCCTGCAAATCGAACAGCATCGGGCGGAAGCCTTCGGCAAAGACGTATTTCCAACGTCCATCAAAAAGCATCGTCAGTTTGGCCTCGGCAACGCTCACGCCCAAACGACGGCGGGCTTGGCGGAAGGAGTAATCGTATTCGGAGATGACAAAATCGCGCAAGGAGTCCGCCTTGCCCTGCATGAGCGGACGCAGGGACTTGCCCTCGATGATATGCGGAACAGCGGCCCCATCGAAATAGTCGAGGATGGTCGGCACCACATCAATCGCTTCGACCAGCGCGTCTGACACCGTGCCGCGTGTGGCATCCGCCTCTTTACTGGGGTCGACAACGATCAGGGGAATGCGTGCGGAAGGATCGTGAAACAACTCCTTCTCGCCAAGCCAGTGATCGCCCAGATAGTCGCCGTGATCCGAGGTGAAGACGATCATCGTCTCATCAGTCAAACCCTTGGCGTCCAGAAACGCCATAAGTTCGCCCATCTGATCGTCGATCTGTTTGATCAACCCCATATAGGCGCCGATCACCTTGGTCCGGGTGATGTCACTGGTGAAGGCTTTGGACACCCGCTCTTCCATGAAGGCGCCGAAGACCGGATGCGGGTCCGTCTTTTCGCCCGCGCTGCGCAGCACCGGCTGATGGGACTCTGGCGGGTACATATCGTGGTAGGGTTCGGGCACGATATAGGGCCAGTGCGGTTTGATGTAGCTCAGGTGCAGGCACCATGGTGTGTCGCCCGCCTCTTGGATGAAATCCATCGCACGGCGGGTGATATAGGGGGTCTCACTCTCTTCATCCGAGGCGCGGGCCTTGGCGTCTGAATTGTCGAGGAACCAGCCGCTCAGGATGTTGCCGTCTGCATCCTCGCCACTGTTGGCGACGCTGTCCCAAGGGTTTTCATCCTCCCAGCCGCGGTCTTTCATGTAGTCATCATAGGCTTTGTTGCGCTTGCCGTAACTGGTGCTTGGGTGCAGTCCGTCGTCGCGCTCATAAGGCTCGAAACCACATTCGGACACCAAAGCGCCGATGGTGCTGTCGGGGGCCAAACCGAGGCGTTTCATCCCCTCGGCATCGGCGCTCATATGGGTCTTGCCGCAGAGTGCCGTGCGCACGCCCAGGGGGCGCAAATGGTCGCCCAGGGTCATCTCGCCTACTTTCAGCGGCACGTTGTTCCACGTCGATCCATGCGAACTGACGTAGCGGCCCGTATAGAAAGACATGCGCGATGGGCCGCAGATCGTCGACTGCACATAGGCGCGATCAAACCGCACGCCGCGTTTGGCCAAGGCGTCAATATGCGGCGTATCAAGCCCCGGATGCCCTGCGCAGGACAGGTAATCCCATCGCAGTTGATCACACATGATGAAGAGTACGTTTTTTGTCATGATGGCGTCCGGGTTCGAGGTGTATTTAAGCTATAGCAGAGGGGACCGGGGCTGATTGAGCCCCGGCCATTGAGATCAGGCTTTCGCCGCATCGGGAATTTCGACACCCAATTCGGTCAAGGCACGCAAAGACCCGGGGTGCAGTGGCAGGTTGATATCCTGCACGGCTCCCTCTGGCGTGATCGCGCGCAGCCATGGCGCGCTCTCGCCCGCTTCTTTGACACCCTCGTAGAAGGCTTTGGTCATCTGATAGATCATCTCCTCGTCCGCGTCCTTGTTGGTGACGATCCCAACGGTGACGCCCAGTGTCGTGACATCCCCCTCATTGGCCTGATTGTCGCCATAGATGCCCGCAGGCAGCGTGGCCGCGCTGAAGCCCGGGCGGCCAACAAGCGCCTGAACGCCTTCGGTTTCAAGCGTATCGGCAGGAATACCAAGGAAGCGGATCTTGTTGGTCACCGCGATTTGGGTCAGCGCGGGGCTGGGGGCATTGGTGGGATTACAGTACACGTCGAGGTTGCCGTCTTGGAACGCCGCCGCGGCCGCGTCCCAGCCGAGTTTGACGGCTTCGTAATCAGTGCCCTCTTCCAGCCCGGCCACGGCTTTGAACAGACGTGCCATCGTGGCGTAGGCCGCGCCTCCGGGGGGGCCAAGGAACACGCGCTTGCCGGCGATCTGATCTATCGATGTAATACCAGAGGAATCGTAAACGGCGATGTGATAGACACCCATCGGAAAGTTCAGCACGGTGCGCAGGTTGTTGACCAGTTCAGGCGCCTGTTCGATCTTCTCATACATGGCGGCCTGGCGGCGCATCAGCGCATGGATGGCGGGCGAGGACATGCAGAAATCGCTGCGTCCCATGGCCACTTCAAGCACATGGCGCGTGGCAGCGCCCGTCGCGTTCAACTGAATCTCATAGTCTGGCAGCGCGCCGTTCACGATGCTCGCGAAGGTGGTCATCACAAGGTTCGGGCTAGTGCCAGGCCCAAGCGTCGACATGCGCAGAATGTCTTTCGCAAAAGCCCCGCCGGGCAAAGCGGCGAGCGCGGCGGCACCTGTGGCGGTGCCTAAAAAACTACGGCGTGAGAATGTTGGGTTGGTCATGGGGTGTCCTCCTCTGGATTATGAAACTTCGGGCGTCATGAACGCCCCGAACCGAACGGCGGACCAAAGCGCCACGGTGGCTGCCACGGCAATCCACGACACCAGCGGTCCGAAAAACAAAAGGGCAAAGGCAATCCCGAGGCCCAATGGCGCATAGCCCGCCTTGCCTTTCGCCGGGTAGCAGGCGCGTGAGATATGCAGCACCGCCAAAGTAACGAACAGGATCGACTGCGCGGACTGCGCCAGCGGGTAGCCCGTCCCAAGCAGCATGGCCGGCTGATAAATAAACGCGAAAGGGATCACGAAACCGGGCAATGCCAGTCGTGACGCCTCGATCGCCGTGCGCATGGCCCCTGCCCCGGCAATGGGTGCCGCAGCAAATGCCGCAAGCGCCACAGGCGGCGTTACCGCAGAGAGCACGCCGAAATAGAGCACGAACATATGCGTGTGAATGATCGGCACGCCGAGCCGTTGCAGCGCTGGCCCCATGACCAGCACGATGATCAGATAGGCAGGCACGGTGGGCATCCCCATGCCCAAAAGCAGACAGGCCACGGCCATCAGCAACAGCGAAATCGCCAATTGCCCATCCGCATAGCTCGCCACCAGCGACGCGAACCGCAGGCCGACGCCGGTCAGGTTCAAAATACCGATGATGATACCAACCGCGCCCACGATCACCACAAGCTGGGCCGAGATCAGGCCCGCCGAGCGAACGAACCTGACCCACGACGATACATCGGTCAAAAGGCCCGGCTTGATCGCGAAACCAAGCACGACGGCAAAGGCCACGCCGATAAAGCCTGCATAGGCCGGAGAAGAGCCGCCGACCATGGCAATGACGATGGCTGTCAGCGACAGCATAAAGACAATGATCTGCGCAAGCTCACGCCAAACGAAACTGGGCTTTGGCTGTTCGGAAACGTCCAGATCCATGCTCCGCGCCGCACTTGAGGTCGCCATGAACAACCCAATGTAATAAAGGATCGCCGGAACGGCGGCCGCCGCGCAGATGGTCAGATAGGGCTCACCGGTGACATCGGCCATGATAAAGGCCACCGCCCCCATGATGGGCGGCGTGATCTGCCCCCCGCTTGAGGCCGCCGCTTCGACCGCTCCGGCAAAATGCGCTTTGAACCCGCGTTTCTTGATCAGCGGTATCGTAATGACGCCGGTGCCGACGACATTGGCCACCGCGCTGCCGGAAATCGTGCCGAACAACCCGCTGGCAATGGTCGCCGCCGCCGCTGGCCCCGAGCGGACCCGCCCGGTCGCCGCAAGCGCCAGCTTTACCAGCACCCGGTCGATCGTGAGAAACTCAAGGAAAGCGCCGAAAACGATAAAGATCAGGATGGTCGAGACGACTGTCGCCATGGGGCGGCCAAAGACCCCGTCAAAGGAATACCATAGAACTTGGATCAACTCTTCTGAGGTCATGCCCGCATGGCGCATGAACCCCGGCGCATATTGGCCAAAGGCCCCATAAAGCAGCACAAGGGCCGCAACGGTTGCCATGACCATGCCAACAGACCGGCGCGTAAGTTCGATCACGGCGATCAGCCCCAAAGTGCCCAGCCAAATGTCGGTGGAGGTCAGGAAATACAGCCCGGTTTCGATCTCTGCCGCTGCGCGAAAGTATTGAAAGACCGAGACGCCCAATAGCGCCGCCGTAAGCAGGGCCAAAGGTTTTTCTGCGCCAGTTTGGCCGCGTTCCATCTGGGTCAACAGGATTAACAACCCTCCGACCAGCAGCATCCCGACGCGCAGATAGGACTCGCTGAACACGCCAAAGACGGAAACGTAGAAAACGACGGCGATGATCAGTCCCGATAGCGCAAGGTTCAATCCGGTCACGGATTTTGAAAGCAGGTTTTGCATCGGTCCTCATCCCCCCTAAATGCGGCACCCCGGCAAAGACCTCCTCCGCCCCTGCCGTGATTGCGCAAAAACTAGACAGCGAAGGGTTAACGGTCCAACATGGATTTCACTAGGTGGAACGCTATGACGAAATTAAATCGCTCCGTTGAACGCGGGCTCAACATCCTCGAAGTTATCTCCAGCAATGGCGTGTGTTCCTTGGCCTTTCTGGCCGAGCGCACCGGCTTGCCCAAGCCGACAATCCTGCGCATCTGCGCCACATTGGTCCAGCAGCGCTGGCTGACCCAAAGCAGGAGCGATAGCCGCTACAGGGTCGGCTCCCGTTTCCCGCGGGTAAATTCCCGCCCTACGTCGATAGACACGCTGGTCGAAGCAGGTGCCTCTGCAATCCTATCGCTCTCTGATGCCACCGGACTTGGCGTGGACCTTGCTGCGCCAATCGGCAATGGCCGGGTCGAGATTGTGGACACAACGCGGAACTTTTCAATCCACGGTATCTTCCCCGATTGCATTGGCTACAGGCCCTCGCCTTTCCGCTCTGCACTGGGATGCGCTTTTCTGGCGGCACTGGAGCCCGCGCAGGAGGCAGAATATTCCGCCCGTTTGGCCGTCCACACCACCGGCAAAGACCGCACCGCTGCCTTGGCGCTGCCAGCAAAGTTGCGCGAGGTGCGCGCGCAGGGTTTCGCCATCCGAGAGGACGGCTATTGGGGGCGTGCGGTGGATTACGGCGGCATTCCAAGCGCGATTGCGGTCGCCATAAGCGCACAGGGTCATGCTGTCGGCGCGGTTAGCCTGATTTGGCTGGCCGAACAGCATAGCGTCGCCGCCATCGCCAAAGCGCATTTGAAAAAACTGACCGAAACGGCAGAGGAAATCGGCAAGCTCTACGCGGCCAACGTCGGTTAATTTCGTTGACCCGTCGTTCAGAGCTCGTCCGTTTGTTCATCTAAAGCGCCCTGCAACCGGGTTGTGCGCGGCCAATACGGACAGTCTGTAGGGGAGGAAGTCCGACAGGTTGAAGTCATCCGATGCCATCCGGAACGGCCCTCCCGCGATCGTTGCACCTGGAATTTTCTTGACGGATTGTCCCACGGCTCCCTATTAGTTGCAATTGTAACGATTCTGAAACGGCGGTTCTGGCATGGTTTATGGCCGACGCATGAAGGATCGAGGGGAGGGGAAAGATTGATGACTGGCACTGACAAAAGCGCGTTTAATCCGGGCGGAGGGGACAGGCCCAGCTATATGCCCGGTGGCGACTACTTCGAGCCCAAAGCGCTTTCCGATGCCCTGCCTCAAGTTATGAACAGCCCGCATAACTGCAGCTATGGCCTTTACGGGGTGCCGCTTTCCAGAGGAGAGGCACAGCCTCAGGATGATTACATCGACGGCTGGGCGGATATGAAAATGAAGTTCGACAGCACGCCGGGTATGAAATAGCGCGATGCTTACGCTTTATTCCTACTGGCGCTCGACCACATCCTACCGCGTGCGGATAGCGCTGAATCTCAAGGGTCTCCCCTATCGGATAGTCCCGGTGGACCTCGTGGCCGGGGACCAACGCAGCCCAGACTATGCAGCCAAGAACCCCATCAAGGGGGTGCCAACCTTGCTTCTTGAAGACGGGCGGGCGTTGACCCAATCGCTGACAATCATGGCCTATCTAAACGAGATCGCGCCAGACCCTGCCCTTTTGCCCGAGCCTGCGTTTGAGCGGGCTCAGGTACTGGCCGCCGCACAGGTGATCGCGACGGACATTCATCCGATCAACAACCTCAAGGTGGTCAGCCACCTGAAAACCCATCACGGACTGACCGCGGATGAAGGAACAGCATGGATGCGCCATTGGATGACTGAAGGGCTGCACGCCTATCAAGCGCTGCTGCCGGACGGCCCGAAATTCAGCTTTGCCGATCACCCGCTGCTTTGCGACCTTTGCCTTATCCCGCAGCTTTACAACGCCCACCGGTGGGGCGTTGAGATGACACCCTTCGCGCGGCTGCTTGAGATCGAAAAGGAGGCCCTGCGCCTCCCGGCCTTTGACGCCGCACGCCCCGAAAATCAGCCGGACGCCAATTGAAGGGCAGCTCATGCCTTCATGGGCTGAAAGCGGCAATACCGCCGGGACTGATGCTGCGTGTCTCAATGGACGTCCGGGGCGACACCTCGAACGCCTCTGGCGATCTTGAAAACAGGCGGGCATCTAACCTGAAGCAATCGACATTGGCCCTATCTCGCCTATTTTCAAATCTCACCGAATAGAGTTGTCGTCACTTTGCCGGTGGTCGCCCCCTAGCCGCATCGAATACCCTCGCTTAAACAGTCTTTTTCTTCCGGAGCATCCATGAGCACCAAATATTTCGCGCCACACGGGGGACATCCCGGGCAAGAGCAGCTTCTCACTGATCGCGCAGTTTTCAAGGATGCCTATGCGGTCATCCCAAAAGGTACGATGCGGGATATCGTCACCAGCTTTTTGCCTTTTTGGGAGGATACGCGCCTGTGGGTCATCGCGCGCCCGATGAGCGGCTTCGCCGAGACATTTTCGCAATACATCATGGAGGTACAGCCCGGAGGCGGTTCTGAAAAGGCTGAATTGGACCCGGAAGCCGAGGGCGTATTATTCGTTGTGGAGGGCGCGGCCACTTTGCGTGTCGGGGGCGAGACTTACGAGCTGAGCCCGGGCGGTTACGCGTACCTGCCCCCGTCGAGCGCCTGGACCCTGCGAAACGAAGGCGAGGAAGTCTTGCGCTTCCACTGGGTGCGCAAGGCATATGAGGCCGTCGAAGGGTTGGATATGCCCGAAGTGCTGGTTCTGAACGAAAACGACATCGAACCGACGCCCATGCCGGGCACAGATGGCAAATGGTCGACGACCCGCTTTGTCGACCCATCCGACCTGCGCCACGACATGCATGTCACGATTGTGACATTCGAACCGGGCGGCGTTATCCCCTTTCTTGAGACACATGTGATGGAGCACGGGCTCTATGTGTTGGAGGGCAAAGCCGTCTACAATCTGAACAATGATTGGGTCGAAGTCGAGGCCGGTGACTACATGTGGCTCCGCGCTTTTTGCCCTCAGGCATGCTATGCGGGTGGCCCGGGGCGGTTTCGTTACCTGCTTTACAAGGACGTAAATCGCCATATGGCGCTCCGTCCCGGCGCCGCTTCATACCCTCAACATCAGCGCATCAAGGCTGCGGCCGAGTAACGCTGCCCCCGATTGCGAAGCTCAATTGGTGAGCCGCCTTGATGACGGGGCGGCTCAATTCTTCGACTTCAGACGCGCCGACCCTGCTGGTTGGCCCGGATATCGAGATTCCCGCGACAGCTTCGCCATTCATGTCGAATACCGGCGCCGCGATACAGCGCATGCCTTCGTTCCTCTCTTCATTATCAACTGAAAAGCCGCTTTCCCGAATGGCTTCGAGATTCTGGCGCAGGGCCGTCGGATCGATGATCGTATGTGCGGTAAACCGCGTCATCTGCCCCTTCGAGAGTAGTTTGTCCAAACGCTCAGGATCCATATATGCGAGCAACGCCTTGCCAATGCCGGATGCATGCATCGGAGAAAGGCTGCCGGGCGGGAAAAAGGCGCGGATGTTCGCATGTGTCTCCACTTGGCTCAGAAACAGGACCGCCTCTTCTTTTCCGACGCCGATATTAGCTGTTTCACCGGTCGTTTCCATCAGCTTTCGCATGATGGGTCGCGCTCGATCGACAAGACTTGTGCGCCGAAGGAAACGCGCGCCGATCACAAACGCGCGCGGACCAATGTACCAAACCTGCTCTTCGTGATCGAATTCGACCAGCCCCCTGCCCTCAAGGGTTACAAGGATACGGTAGACGGTCGCTGGCGATTGGCGCATCTCATCTGCCAACTTAGAGAGCGGCTTGCCCTGTGCTTCGCTGAGATACTCGAACACCTCCATGGCCCGGTCGAGCGATTTGATCGTGTTCTGCGCGGTCTTGTCCGTCCAGCCACGGGGCCTTCCGCGTGCTTTCCGACCAGTTCCTGAACCATTGTCTTGAGATTCCATAAGAACCCTTCGTTTCTATGTGAAAGACGAAATCACCATGTGAAAAATATAACGCACTGACAACACTCATCTTTACGCATTAACCCAAAAAATGAAACCCTATTTCAAAAAAATATCGGTTCGCCCTGGTCCGGTCTATTGTGAAGCCAACAACGGAAGGAGACCGTCCATGAGCTTTCAAAATCCCGTTTTCATCCCGGGCCCGACCAACATTCCCGAGAGCCTGCGCAAGGCTTGCGACATGCCTACGATCGACCACCGGTCACCGCTGTTTGGGCAAATTCTACATCCCGCTCGCGCAAGTGTTCGTAAGATCCTCAAAAGCGACAACGCAGAAATCTTCATTTTTCCGTCCACCGGCACGGGGGGGGTGGGAAACTGCGCTGACCAACACGCTCTCATCGGGTGACAAAGTGCTTGCTGCACGCAACGGTATGTTCAGCCATCGTTGGATCGATATGTGCCAGCGTCATGGTCTTGCTGTGCAGACAGTCGAAACCGCATGGGGCGCAGGGATCCCAGCGGATCGCTACGAAGAGATCCTGACCGCTGACAAAAGCCATGAGATCAAGGCCGTTCTTGCCACGCATAATGAAACGGCCACCGGCGTGAAATCAGACATTGCGGCCGTGCGCCGTGCGCTGGACGCATCGGGCCATCCAGCGATGCTGTTGGTGGATGGTGTTTCGTCGATTGCCTCAATGGATTTCCGTTTCGACGAATGGGGCGTGGATGTTGCCGTGACCGGGTCACAAAAAGGCTTCATGCTGCCCGCTGGTCTCGCCATCGTTGGCTTCTCACCCAAGGCGATGGAGGCCACCAAAACCGCCTCTCTGCCCCGCACGTTTTTCGACGTACACGACATGGCCAAAGGCTACGCGAACAACGCCTATCCCTATACGCCTGCTGTGGGACTGCTGAACGGTCTGAACCAAGCCTGCAACATGCTGCTGACCGAAGGTCTGGAGAACGTGTTTGCCCGGCACTTCCGGATTGCGGAGGGTGTGCGCGCGGCGGTGGGCGCTTGGGGCCTTGAACTTTGCGCCACGGACCCTTCGGTTTACTCTGACACTGTCAGCGCCATTCGGACGCCCGAAGACTTCAACGCCACCGATATCGTGACACATGCTGCCAACAAGTATGGCGTGGCCTTTGGCGTGGGGCTCGGTGAGGTCGCGGGCAAGGTCTTCCGGATTGGCCACCTCGGCAGCCTGACGGATGTCATGGCACTCTCTGGCATCGCGACCGCCGAAATGTGCATGGTCGATCTTGGATTGGACATCAAACTCGGCTCCGGGGTCGCGGCGGCCCAAGAATACTATCGCGGCCATACCGCGGCAGCGCAAAAAGACGCGGCGTGATGAAGGATTACCAGATGTACATCCCGACGTACGAGGACATGTTGGACGCCCACGCGCGGATCGGCCCCTATATTCGCCGCACGCCGATCCGCACCTCGGACTACCTCAACGAACTTGCCGGTTGCGAGCTGTTCTTCAAATGCGAGAACTTTCAAGAGCCGGGTGCCTTTAAGGTGAGGGGCGCCTCGAACGCGGTGTTCGGGCTTAGCGAGGAGCAGGCGGCCAAAGGCGTCGCAACACATTCCTCAGGCAACCATGCATCCTGCCTGTCTTATGCCGCTATGAAGCGCGGCATTCCATGCAACGTGGTGATGCCCCGCACAGCCCCTCAGGCAAAGAAGGATACGGTGCGCCGTTTTGGCGGTGTCATTACCGAATGCGAGCCGTCGACCAGTTCCCGTGAGGCGACCTTTGCTGAAGTGCAAGCCGCGACAGGCGGCGACTTCGTACACCCCTACAACGATTCCCGAGTGATCGCCGGACAGGGCACATGTTCGAAAGAATTCATTGAGCAGACGGATGGTCTTGATGCTGTGGTGGCGCCAATCGGTGGTGGCGGCATGATATCGGGCACCTGCCTCACCCTCGCGACCCTCGCGCCCGAAACTCATATCATCGCGGCCGAGCCTGAACAGGCAGACGACGCCTATCGCAGCTTCAAGGCGGGCCATATTATCGCCGACGATGCCCCCAAGACCATTGCCGACGGGCTTCTGGTCCCGCTCAAGGACCTGACTTGGCATTTTGTCTCAAACCACGTGTCCGAAATCTACACGGCATCCGAGCAAGAGATCATTGAGGCGATGAAGCTGACCTGGAAGCATCTGCGCGTGGTCATGGAGCCATCCTCTGCTGTGCCGCTCGCGACAGTTCTCAAGAACCCCGAAGCCTTTAGGGGCAAGCGCGTCGGCCTGATCATCACGGGCGGCAATGTCGACCTCGACAAGCTGCCGTGGCTGAACGCCGCCTGATCTCAAATATCGACTGAAAAACGAAGGAGCACGGACATGAAAGATATGACCAATCTCGACGAATTCGAAGTGGGCTACGATATCCCGGCAAAACCGGGCATGGACGAGGCCGACATCCAAACCCCGAGCCTTGTGCTTGATCTTGACGCGCTGGAGCGCAACATCAAGAAAATGGGAGACTACGCCAAGGCGCATGGCATGCGCCACCGGACCCACGGCAAGATGCACAAGTCGGTCGATGTCCAAAGGCTTCAAGAAAAGCTCGGCGGTGCATGCGGTGTCTGCTGCCAAAAAGTCTCAGAGGCCGAAGTCTTTGCGCGGGGCGGCATCAAAGATATCCTCGTCTCGAACCAAGTGCGCGATCCTGCCAAGATCGACCGCCTCGCCCGTCTGCCCAAGCTTGGCGCCCGCACGATCTGTTGCGTTGACGACCTTGCCAATGTGGCTGATCTGTCATCGGCGGCGCAGAAACATGGCACCGAAATCGAATGTCTTGTCGAAATCGATTGTGGCGCGGGGCGCTGCGGTGTGACCACCACGTCTGACGTGGTGGCGATTGCCAAGGCCATCGACGGTGCCGAGGGGCTTAAGTTTTCCGGCCTGCAAGCCTATCAAGGCGCAATGCAGCACCTCGACAGCTATGACGAACGCAAGGCGAAAATCGATATCGCCGTGGCGATGGTCAAAGATGCGGTCGATACGTTGAAGGCAGAAGGTTTGGACTGTGACATCGTCGGCGGTGGCGGCACTGGCTCCTACTATTTCGAGTCCAACTCGGGTGTGTATAACGAACTGCAGTGCGGCTCCTATGCCTTCATGGACGCGGACTATGGACGCATCCTCGACAAAGACGGCAAACGCATCGACCAAGGGGAATGGGAGAATGCCTTTTTCATCCTCACAAGCGCCATGAGCCATGCAAAGGCGGACAAGGCGATCGTCGACGCTGGCCTCAAGGCTCAATCCGTTGATAGCGGATTGCCAGTGATCTACGGGCGCGATGATGTCGAATATATCAAGTGTTCGGACGAGCATGGGGTCGTGATGGACCCAAACGGCGCGTTGAAGGTCAACGACAAGCTGAAGCTGGTTCCGGGTCACTGCGATCCGACCGCCAACGTCCATGATTGGTATGTTGGTGTTCGCAACGGCAAGGTTGAATGCCTCTGGCCAGTTTCGGCACGCGGTCACGCCTACTGATCTAGCGATGTAAGACAACTGCCCCATGTGTCTGCCTCCGGCGGACACATGGGCGAACTGATTTGAAGCGTGTCAGAATACTCTTTTCCGCCCCAACCTGCGGCGCGACGTTCTCAAGCCATTGGCGAACCTCTCGGAGTCTTCTGAAACGAAATATTTGGAGAGATACATGCTGATCGTACCTGAACGTGAGATCGCCAACCTAATGACCCGCGAGGCAGCTTTTGATGCTATCGAGAAAGTCTTTGCCGCAATGGCCTCCGGCGACGCCTACAACTTCCCCGTCGTACGCGAAGCGATTGGGCACGAAGATGCGCTTTATGGCTTCAAAGGCGGATTTGATCGCGCCGGGTTGAGCTTGGGGTTGAAGGCCGGTGGATACTGGCCAAACAATCTTGAAAAACGCAACTTGATCAACCACCAGTCCACTGTTTTCCTATTTGATCCTGACACCGGCAAGGTCAAAGCGATGGTCGGGGGCAACTTGCTGACCGCGTTGCGTACGGCGGCGGCTTCGTCGGTTTCGATCAAGCACTTGGCACGTAAAAACGCGACCGTCATCGGCATGGTAGGCGCAGGCCACCAAGCCACCTTCCAGCTACGGGCCGCATTGGAGCAGCGAAAGTTCGAGAAGGTGATCGGCTGGAACTACCACCCAGAGATGCTGCCCAATATCGAGAAAGTCGCGCATGAGGCAGGGGTTCCTTTTGAAGCCGTCGATCTGCCCGGCATGACCGAAGCCGATGTCATCATCTCGATCACCTCCGCCTTTTCACCGTCTTTGATGGCCGATCACGTCAGCCCCGGAACCCATATCGCATGTATGGGCACAGACACCAAAGGCAAACAGGAGGTTGAAGCGGCCTTGCTGGCACGCGCCTCCGTGTTCACCGATGAGGTCGCCCAGTCCGTGAGTATCGGCGAGGCGCAACATGCCATTGCTGAAGGGCTTATCAAGGACACGGATGTTGCCCAGCTTGGCGCAGTCATCAATGGGACCAATCCGGGCCGCACGTCGGATCATCAAATCACCCTGTTCGACGGGACCGGCGTGGGCCTTCAGGACCTCGCGGTGGCGGCCAAAGTCGTTGATTTGGCCGTTGAACAGGGCGTCGCAATCGACGTGGACTTCTAAGCCAAGACGCATTGAACTGGCCCAGAAACCGAAAGACTTTCTTTCAGCGCACAAACGGTAGGTTTCATGTTTTTGCCAATATCCCTGCTGTTTGTGGGGGCAGTTCTTGTGTTGAATGGTCTTTGGATGTCTGGGCGCATCTCGGATCGAGAGATTGTTGTCATCAACTTTGCCACAGCGGCAATTACCGCCACAGTCGCCGCTGTGTCACTCGTGCGCGCCACGACCGGGGATGAAATCCGCTCTGTTGCCCTGACGCTGCTGTTCAGCGCGACCTACCTTTGGGTGGCGGTTAACCGGTTGAATGGCGCCGATGGCCGCGGTTTGGGATGGTTCAGCCTGTTTGTCTCTCTTTCCGTGTTGCCTCAGGCCTTTTTAGCCCTCGCCTCTGCAGCGAAATTCATTGATATCTGGCTGGGCATTTGCTGGCTTACTTGGTCGGGTCTTTGGTTCATGTATTTCGCCACTTTGACGTTGAAGAAACCGGTTCAAGACCAAACAGCAGTTGCCACACTCCTAAGCGGCGTGCTGACTGCCTGGCTGCCCGCCCTTTTCCTGATGTACGGAGCTTGAACGTGACCCGCCAGCTAAGTGTCTTTATCAACGGTTTTGGGCGCATCGGCAGGACTTTGCTGCGCCAGATTTTACAAAATGAAAGCCAGCCCGCCGTCAAAGTCGTTGGCATCAACGATATCGCGCCACTCGAAACTTGCGCGTACCTGCTGCGCTACGACAGTGTTTTCGGCCCTTTGCCTCTCCCAGTAGAAACGGGGGATCGCCAGATGATAATTGGCGGTCGCCCCATCCCCTTTACCTGCGAACCGGACCTGCGCGCTTTGGATTTACGCGGTGTGGATGTTGTTTTGGAATGCACCGGGAAAGTCAGGGATAGAGATTTTGCAGAAGCAGGCATCGACGCTGGGGCATCAAACATTCTAATCTCCGGCCCGTCCGAGGTCGCCGACAAGACGGTAGTCTTGGGCGCCAATGAACAAGACCTCGGCGATGCGCGGATCGTCTCCAATGCGTCTTGTACGACCAATGCGATCGCCCCCCTCCTCCGCACGATTGATCTAGGGCTCGGAATTTCCAGAGCACATATTACGACCATTCATTGCTACACCGGGAGCCAACCGACTGTTGACCAGCCCGGTGCCAGTCTTGAAAGAAGCCGTGCTGCTGCTGTCTCAATGGTTCCGACAACAACCAGCGCGCTTAATCAAATCTTTAACGTCTTGCCAGAATTTCACGGACGCCTCAGTGTCAGCGCCGTCCGGGTTCCCTGCATCTCAGTATCGGCAATCGACGCGACGCTGCAAATCTTGGAAAAGCCCGAAGGTTCTTTTGTCGAGTTCTTGCGCGAAGCCTTTGCAGACTCGACCCTCATTGGCCTGACAGAAGACCCCTGTGTCTCGACCGATTTTCGGAGCCGCCCTGAATCTCTGGTGATCGCCCTTCCCGAAACGCAATCGATCGAACAGCGCCAGCTGCGCGTCTTTGGCTGGTACGACAACGAATGGGGCTTCTCTGCGCGCATGCTTGAAATGGCGGAACGTCTCGCGGCGAGACGGTGATCTGCCGGGAATGACGCACCTCTGAAAGGTTGAAGATATATTTCAGATGAGGGCCGCGCTCTGTGAGCGATGTCTGAACCTTGGGCAAACCAGCGCTGGCGAGCTGCACGCTGGCACAGGTGCAGCTATCGTTGCGGCCTTTGGAGGTGGCATCGCCTAGTGTTTTGAAACCCCCATGTATCCTTTATCTGTTTGAGCCGTCCCCTTTGACGCTGCTTCCCGTTGGGCTGGCCAAGTCCCGAGATAAACCCGGCGATCCCGGCAGGTACTTCTTTCAGTCCTAGCACTTACCCACGAAAAAAATGCGGCGCAGAGACCTGCGCCGCATGTGCTTTTCCTATTTCGCAGCAATCATCTCACCGCGAATGTGGCATCAGACGCGGTCACTCTGCGCGAGTGATCCGCTCCCCTGTCCTGCCATACCGCCAGAGACTTCCTCGGTGGCTTCACCCGAAAGCTCCTCGGGCAGCACAAGATTAAGAACGATGGCGATGAGGGCCGCGGGCAGAATGCCCGAAGTCCCTAGGACTTTCAGCGTGCCCGGCAGATACTGAAGCGCATCCGGCTCAAGCTGCAGGCCCAGACCAAGCGACAGCGCGATGGCAAAAATTACCATGTTGCGACGGTTCCAGTTCACATCGGACAGCATCGAGATACCAGCCGCGACCACCATGCCGAACATCACGATGACACCACCGCCCAGCACTTCGATCGGGATCGAAGAGATCACCGCACCGATTTTGGGAACAAGACCGCATATGATCAGAAAAATCGCTCCGATTGTAACGACCATCCGGCTCATCACACCCGTCATGGCGATGAGACCTACGTTCTGACTGAACGACGTATTGGGCAGCGCGCCGAACATGCCCGAGATGGCCGTGCCGATCCCATCTGCATAGGTCGCCCCTTGGATTTCGCGGTCGCTCGCCTCGCGGCCTGCGCCCCCTTTGGTGATCCCGGAAACATCGCCAACAGTTTCGATGGCCGAGACGAAAGACATGGCACAAAAGCCGATAACCGCGGCGGCCGAGAATTCGATGCCAAAGTGTAGCGGGTTCGGCAGCGCAAAGCTTGCCGCTTGACCTACGCTGCCAAGATTGACCTGACCAAGCGCAAAGGCGACGACATAGCCAACCAAAAGACCGATCAGAACGGCCGACACAGAAAGCATGCCGCGTGTGAAGAACTTCAGACCGAGGGTCACCAAAATCACGGTACCTGCCATGAACCAGTTGAGCCCGGAGCCGTATTCTTCGGTGCCGATTGCAGGCACACCCCCTGCCGCATATTGAACACCGACCTTGACCAGAGCCAGACCAATCATGGTCACGACCAAGCCAGTGACCAGCGGCGGCAGTGCAAAACGAAGTCTCCCGATGAATAGCCCTAGAAAGGCGTGGAACAGGCCACCGGCGACGATCCCCCCCATCAGGACCGCAATCGCGTCCACGCCCTTCCCGGCGACAAGCGGGATCATGATTGGAATAAAGGCAAACGATGTGCCCTGCACGATCGGCAAGCGCGCGCCAATCGGACCTACGCCGACCGACTGAAACAGCGTCGCGACCCCGGCAAAGAACATGGACATCTGTATCATGTAGATCATTTGCGGGAAATCAGGGCTGTTTGAGCCAAAGCCGAAACCTGCAGCGCCGCACACGATGATCGCCGGAGTGACGTTCGATACGAACATCGCCAGCACGTGCTGGATCCCCAGCGGCACCGCTTTTGTGAGCGGCGGGGTGTAATTTGGATCGCGGAGTTGGTCCGGCGTTCCGATGGATGCATCAGACATTATAATTGTCCCTCCCTATGGATGCGTGAGCCGGCGCTTTTTTTGCCGAGTTATTTATTATCGCTCGATGATGAATGGCTCATCGAACCAATGTTCCTCCAGATTTGGCCCCTCGCCGACGCGGTCGACGACCATGAAAAGCCCCGGATCGGACAGCGGACACAAAACCCCGTGCCAGACGTTGCGCCCGATGTTCACGCCCTGCCCCGGCCCAGCAATAAAGGCCCGTGGCGCAACCGGAGCACCGTCTTTATCTTCGGCTAGCACGACCAGATATTCGCCTTCCTGCATCGGCAGAAAAGCTTGGCTGCCCAAAGGATGACGCTCCATCATTTCCATTTTGAAAGGCATGGAGAACGATGTGGATTGAAAGACGCTGACCCCTACGCGACCATCAACGTCGAGGGTCGCCCGATCATGAAAACGTCCGCAACGCCCTTGGTTTATGAGCTTGTCGGGCGTGTCTGATGCATCGATCAGTTCTGCTAGCCCCGCAATGGCATCGGAATTAATTGTGGTTGCCGTCAAAACTTTGTTCATGATGCAAACCTCTCAATCAGGCGCAGTTCTGCAATTCGCTCAACCTGTCGGCAGGCTTCGGAGAACTCGGTATCGCGGTCATTTTTGATACGGCGGTGAAATGCCTCAAGAATGCTCGATTTGGTGTTATCCTTCACGGCGATGATGAAAGGAAAGCCGTGCCGCTCAACGTATTCAGCGTTGAGGTTCTGGAAGGTCTCCCGTTCTTCGTCGGTCAGCAAATCCAGTCCGGCACCCGCCTGTTCGGCAGTGCTTTCCTTTGTGAGGCGCCCGGCTGCCGCCAGTTTTCCCGCCAAGTCAGGGTGGGCGGTCAGCACACCCAGCCGCTGTTCTTCGGATGCGTTACGGAACACACGCGCCAGCGCGTTGTGAATGCCTGCTGCATTGTCATGGGTCGCGCCGAGTTCAAGATCAAAGGCACCCTCGGCAATCCAAGGGCTGTGTTCGAACATGCCACCAAATTCCGCGACAAAAGTTTCCCTGTCCATTTCAGATGGCGCGGTCCCCTCGGCAGGCGGGTGCAGGCTTGCCCAGTGATCGGCGATCTGTTCCCGTGTGGCGAACCAGACCCCGTCGTGTTTCGCGAAATGTTCCAAGGCGCGTTTCAATGCCATTGCGCGCCCCGGACGCCCAATGAGACGACAGTGCAAGCCGATCGAAAGCATCTTGGGCGCACCTTCGGCCCCCTCGGCATAGAGCATGTCAAAACTATCCTTGAGATAGCTCTCAAACTGATCACCGTTCGTGTATCCCGCTTGAATCGCAAAGCGCATGTCATTGCAGTCCATCGTGTAAGGCACGATCAACTGGTCCTTACCGCCAGCCCGCACCCAGTAGGGCAAATCATCAGCATAGCTGTCGGCGATATAGGCGAAATCGCCCTCCTCGGCGGCAAGGTCCACAGTGTTCATGGAGCAGCGTCCGGTGTACCAGCCGCGCGGGGCCTCCCCCACCACTTCGGTATGAAGGCGGATTGCCTCGCGGATCTGGGCGCGCTCTTCCTGCGGCTCCATATCCTTATGTTCTATCCACTTCAGACCATGGCTGGCAATCTCCCAGCCCGCCTCCTTCATCGCCTTGAGCTGCTGGGGCGCCCGCATAAGAGCGGTTGCTACACCATAAACAGTGATTGGCGTGTTTTTGAGCAGTTTGTGAACACGCCAGAACCCGGCGCGGCTGCCGTATTCATAGATCGATTCCATGTTCCAATGGCGTTGACCCTGCCAGGGTGCGGCCCCGGTGATTTCCGATAGGAACGCTTCAGACGCAGCATCACCGTGGAGAATATTGTTTTCCCCACCTTCTTCATAGTTCAGCACGATCTGAACGGCGATTTTTGCGCCATTCGGCCATTGCGCCGCTGGCACAGCGCCACCATAGCCGGTCATATCTCTTGGGTAACGTTTCACGCAAATATTCCTTTTCTTCTAAAACCCAACCTAAACAGGAAAAATGGATCTGTTTTTCAAAAAAATTTTAAAGGAGCCTTCTGTTAGTGGAGATTTGTCACTTAAAGGCATTCAGCCTAGAAACAGACAGCGTTTCAGGAGAAGTTAAAAATGGCCGGCTATCTTACAACTCATGTCCTCGACACCGCCCTTGGGTGTCCCGCCGAAGGGCTGAAAATTGAATTGTTTCGCATCAGCGGTGTTGAACGGCATCTGTTGAAAACGCTTACGACGAACAACGACGGGCGCACTGACGAACAAATCCTGCCTGAAGCAGAGTTCGAAGTGGGCGAATATGAACTGGTGTTCCACGCAGGCCCTTATCTGGATGCAAGCGGCACGCCGCCTGAAGACCCCCGGTTTCTAGGCGTCATACCGATCCGCTTTGGGATGTCCGAGCAATCGCACTACCACGTGCCCTTGTTGCTTTCTCCTTTCGGATACTCAACATATCGCGGAAGCTGAGGCTTCGGCCCACTGATTACTTCGCTAGATTGTCGCAGCGATGCGATCAACCATGAACTCCATGAAAAGGCGCGTTTTCGGGTCCTGTCTACGACGATGCGTAAATAGGCACGCCATCTGAATCGGCTCGGGAGGCGTCTTTTCGGCGACAGGCACCAAAGCGCCGGTCCGCAAGTGTTCTGCAATTTCGAAAACCGGCTTCATTGCGACGCCATGTCCGGCAAGTGCCCAATCGGTGAGCACGTCCCCGTCATCTGACTCATAGCGCCCCGAGACACGAAATCGCTTGGGGCCATCCGGTGTCGTTAGCCGCCATTGAAATTCGGTTGCCCCCGGAAAGCGAAGGCTCAGGCATTCATGCCCCTCCGCCACCAGCGCGCTTCCGCTCTCGGGCATGCCACGGCGCGCAATATAGTCCGGCGATGCGCAGAGCACCCGCTCCACGTCTGCGATTTTCCGGATGCGCAGATTGCTGTCCTCGGGCTGCCCCAGAAAGAATGCCAAATCCAGACCCTCTGTGGTCAAGTCCACTTTCCGGTCGGACAAACGCAACCTCACGCTGACTTCGGGATAGTTCTTTAAGAAACCGGGGACTTGCGGGGCGATTAACCTACGACCGACACCTAAAGGCGCCGCAACATAGAGCGATCCTTTCAGGTTCTCGGTGATGTTGACGATCTGCGCCTCAGCACTTTCGACGGCTTCGAGTATTTCAGTCGCGCCGCGGTAGAATGACTTGCCCTGCTCGGTCGGGGAAAGACTGCGTGTCGTCCGTTGAAAAAGCCTTACGCCAAGCCGTTCTTCTAGTTGCGAAATCCGTGACGACGTAACAGCTGGAGATATCCGCAAATCCCGCCCCGCGGCAGACATGCTGCCCAGTTCATAGACGCGCACAAAAGTGCGGATGTTATCGAAGTAGGACATTATTCTGTCTTTTTTGATGCTGCTTGGTCCTTTACGGCGATACCAGAACAAACCTGTCTCGCCTAGGGTGTTAGAAAATTCGAATCTAAGGAGACCAGCCATGTACGATTTGGCAATTCTGTGGGACTGGATCGCGTTCAGCGTCCGCTGGCTACACGTGATCACTGCAATGGCGTGGATCGGTGCGTCGTTCTATTTTATCGCGCTCGATCTAATGCTTAAACCAAACGACGCCCTGCCCGACGGCGCCTACGGCGAAGAATGGGAAGTACATGGCGGGGGGTTCTATCACACAGTCAAATATCTGGTCGCGCCCGCCCGGATGCCAGAGCACCTGACATGGCACAAATGGCAAAGCTACAGCACTTGGTTGTCAGGGGCGGCGCTCTTGATGATCATCTACTGGGTCGGCGGTGAATTGTTTCTGCTCGACCCCACCAAAGCCGATATTTCACTGTTTCAGGGCATCCTGATCTCCGGCGGCTCTCTGACGATTGGCTGGTTGCTCTATGATGCGATGTGCAAATCCAAATTGGCCGACCACCCCACAGTTCTGATGCTGCTTTTGTTCGTAATCCTTGTGATCATGTCATGGGGATACAACCAAATTTTCACCGGCAGGGCGGCGTTGCTGCATCTCGGCGCTTTCACGGCGACGATCATGACCGCCAATGTGTTTTTCCAGATCATGCCCAACCAACGGGTCGTTGTCGAAGACCTTAAGGCCGGTCGCACACCTGACGCGAAATACGGCAAGATCGCCAAGGTGCGCTCGACCCACAACAACTACCTTACCTTGCCGGTGGTGTTCCTGATGCTGTCGAACCATTACCCGCTGGCATTTGGAACAGAGTTCAGCTGGATCATTGCAAGCCTGATCTTTTTGACCGGTGTCACCATTCGCCACTACTTCAACACGATGCACAAAACCGGTTCCGGTCCGCATTGGACTTGGGCGGTGACCGTGTTGCTTATGGTTTTGATCGCATGGCTTTCCACCATCAGAACGGGGGAGACATGGGAGGACGCAGAAGCCCGAGATCTGACGGCATATGAGCAGGCCTATGCCTCTGCTGAGGGGTTCGAGAGCGCTTACGACACCGTCATCGGCAATTGCTCTATGTGCCATGCCCGAGAACCAGTCTGGGGCAACATGCAGTGGGCGCCAAAGGGGGTCTACCTTGAGACCCCCGGCGACGTTGCGCGTCATGCGGACCAGATCTATCTCCAAGCGGGCGTGAGCCACGCCATGCCCCCGCCGAATGCCGTACAAATGGACGAGGAAGCGCGACGCAATATTGTCGCTTGGGTGCGCGAAGTGCGTAGCCAGTAACGTTCCGCATTCCGCTTTTATTTTGGGGGTGTATCCCTTCAGCATACGTTGTTCTCGACACTTGCGGGGTATCGTGAGATGAATAGCGAATGCAAGTTCGATCAACACTATCAAGAATCTGGAAATGGGTTAAGGGCCACCCGGTCTACTCGATGCTCATCGGTGGTCTGTCGATTGGCTTCATTCTTTATGAAGTGGGGGCATTTGTAATGGATGCTCGCGATTTTTTTGGATTTCTGTCTGAAAACGCCGATGGTATCTATCAGTTCAGTCAGACTCCGCTTTTTTCATGGATTTTACCGTTTCTGATCCTTTTAGCTTGCAGTGCTTTGATTCGTGCGGCGTCCATGGGGGACGAAAGAAGGCATAGAGCGTCCGAAGCGGCAAGAAACGACATCCTTAAGGAGATCAAGTCAAACAATGGAATTGTTGCGCTACTGATTTCGGAAGGGAAACTTCAGGAAGAGTTATTTGAACTTGGAGAGCGGTTCCGTAGAGATCAGGCAGTTCTTGGGCAATGCTTAAACAAGATTAAGAATGGCGATCATGGCCCGTTGGGCCTTTCGCACCAACAAGCCCAGAGTATTATCCAGACCTTGACTAAATTGTCCCTAGTTAAGTCGGACAAACCGAGGTCGATAATGGAGCTTGACCCGGAGGGGGACGGGTTCGGCGGGTGGATGTTCCAAGATGAAGCTGATCGGCGCGATGCGTACGCTGCATTTGCAAATGCGGCAGCTAGTATTGAAAAAATCCAAGGCACAATACAAGATATCAAAAATGAACTAGATAGAATTAAACATGAGCGTTCGGACCGTATGGGGGAAACCTCTCGGTTAATCGGGATAAGTCGATACGGATTGGCCGAATATGAGCCATCAGCATCTTCCGACTATCAACAAGAAGTACTATTAAGGGCAAAGCATGGAAAAGACCTACAGCCTTAAGAAGGCAAGGCAAAAAGATTGCTTGAACGAGTTTGTTAATGAGCATCAATCCGACCCGGATGCGCCCTTTGGCACAATTCGGTCAGATCGGCACGGATGTGGCCCGGCGTGATCTGCCCTGCGTCCAGCGGCTGAGCAAGGTCACCCGCCAGCGAAGCCCCGGCGCGCAGATCAACGAACAGCTCCGCCTGCGTGATCGCCTGATCGTCGCTTTCGCGCATATCACCCTTAAAGGCACCAATCAGGTCAAGGTGACTGCCGGGTTTAAGCCAGTGGCCTTGGATGATCGGCCCTGTCGAGGCAGTGACTGTGCTGATCACATCCGCGGCTCGGCACGCCACTTCGAGGTCACGCGCGGCTTGCGCAGGCAGACCCTGTGCGCAGAGCGCTTCGGCGACAGCCTCCGCCTTTTCGCGGCTGCGCCCCCATATCGACACCGTTGTGTAAGACCGCACCGCACAATGCGCCGCCGCCACGGCGAGCGAAAGCTGCCCGGTGCCGACGATCAGCAAATGACGGGCGTCCTTACGTGCGAGGAAATCCGCCGCCAGTGCCGAGGCCGCCGCCGTGCGCCGCGCGGTCAATGCGTCGCCATCCAGCGCCGCCTGCATCTGTCCGGTTTCGCCATTAAACAACAGATACCCTGCATTGATCGTCGGGCACCCTTTGGCGGCGTTGCCGGGAAAAAAGGTCACCACCTTGACGCCGATGCTTTCACCCGGAACCCATGCGGGCATGATCAGAAGCGAGGCTTCGCTGCCATCGGGCTGAGCGATGCTCAGCACCTGCCGGTCCGGGGCCTGCACCGCGTTGCCGCAGTACCAGTCGCGCAATTGCCCGATCAGATCGGGCCAGCCCAGCGCGGCTTCAAGCGCCTCATGTCCGATCAATGCGCTCATCGATCGGCCCGATTGACGACGGCATGCAGCAAGATATTCAGCCCGGCGACGAAATTCTCGGGCGTGCAATTTTCTTCGTTATTGTGGGTGATGCCGTTTTCGCAGGGCGTGAAGATCATCGCGGTCGGGCAATGGGTGGCAAGGAAATAGGCGTCATGGCCTGCTTGGCTCTGGATATCCCGCCAGTTGAAACCCATTCGGATCGCCTCATCGCGGATGCCGTCGATCATCTCGTGATCGAAGATGTCGCCCCCCCATTCCCATTCATCTTCGATCTGCGCCTCGCAACCACAGCGCGCAGCGGATTCATAAAGCGCACGGCGCATCTTTTCCGCCATCGCACGGGTCGTGATCGGATCGGGATGCCGGACGTCGCAAACCGCCTCGGCCTTGTCCGACAGGATGCCCGGTTTATTGGGCCAGGCGGTCAACCGTGCGGCGGTGGCCTTGCCGTCATGCACCGCGAAATCCCAGCCAATGTCGTCCACCGCCGTCAGCCAGCGCGCCCCTGCCGCCAGTGCGTTCTTGCGCAGATCCATCGGCGTCGGCCCGGTGTGCGAGGTCTGGCCCTTGAAAGACGCCCGCATGCCGCGCACGGGGTAACCGCCGGTGACGATGCCGACCTGCCTATTTTCTGCGTCAAGGATCGGCCCCTGCTCGATATGCAGCTCGAAATAGGCGTCGATCTCCCCCGCATTGCAGGCGCGGTCGCCCTTGTAGCCGATCCGCTCCAGCTCATCCCCAAAGCGCGCGCCATCGTCGCCGACTAGGTCATGCACCCAATCGATATCGTATTTTCCGATGAAACAACCCGACGCGACCATCGGCGGCGAGAACCGCGCGCCTTCCTCATTGGTCCAATCGACAACGACGATAGGGCGTTTGGTGACATGGCCCGCATCGTTGAGGCTGCGGATCACTTCCAGCCCGGCCAGCACGCCTGCGATGCCATCAAAGCGCCCGCCGTTAATCTGAGTGTCGAGATGGCTGCCGATCAGGATGGGCGGCAGGTCGTTATCGGTGCCGTCGCGGCGACCAAAGATATTGCCGACGGCGTCCACCTCGACGCTCAGCCCGGCCTCTTCGCACCAGCTACGAAACAGGTCACGCATGGCTTGGTCGTCATCGCTCAGCGTCAAGCGCGACAACCCGCCCGGGCGGCCTTTGCCGATCTCTGCCGAGGCTTCAATGGTCGACCAGAACCGATCGAGGTCAACGCGGGTATCGGGAGTTATTGACATGAGAAACTGTTGATTGTCACTGAGAACTGACCCGGTAGCCCCATAAATTGTCACTGAGAATTGACCCATGTGAACACACTTCCCCGACGGTTTTGGTTGGGGGGATTTGGAGTGATCGACATGGGATTTTTGAGTGTCATTCGACGCTGGGCATTGCGTGACAAGATGCCAATCAGGGAGATTGCCCGGCGGACGGGTTTGTCTCGGAACACGATAAAGAAGTATCTGCGTGAAGGTGCGGTGGAACCGCAGTTCAAGACGCCCAAGCGTCCAAGCAAGCTGGATCCCTATTCGGATCGGCTGTCAGCCTGGCTTTTAATCCAGAC